>CAIKKV010000613.1 GCA_903828035.1 uncultured bacterium | reverse complement strand
GCCAGGTGAAGCGCACCCGGCGCATGGCCGGTGTCGCCTTCATTCCGGAAGTCAGAAAAGCGGGGAGGTCGACCGCGTCGACGGGGCCATACACCACCGAGAAGCCGGTCTGTTTCTTAATTTCGTGAGCGGCGATGCCTGGGGCTCCGAGCTGGGGCACGATCAGACGGCGGTGCGTCACCTGTTCAGGCAAATGTGTCTCCTGGACTTGTCGAACCAGTTCATCGGTCCCGAACGTTCCTTTCCCGGCCGCGCACCAGACGTTGATCCCTCCGGTGTCGAGCACGAGGATCCAGGCCTTCAATCCGGCCAACGAGCGACGCAGGTAGTCGAATGACAGCTTGTAGTTCGAGGTCGTCAAAACAGGGGCTTCCGGCCCAGGCGCGCCAAGCGCATAGAGCCCCGGCGCCACGCGGTATTGCATCCGTTGCAGATTCAGCCGGACCCCGATGGCGCCCAGATGGTCGTTCAGTGTCCATTCGGAGCGGGTCGTAAAGAATGGCGCGGAGGGAGTCATGGTTTTCCGAAGAGCCTCCGGCACAAATGGTCCATGCCTTCGTCCGTGATTTGTTTAAGCCGTTTGCGGTCCTGGGCGATCCGCTTCGTCCCCTCGAGGTCCTTCATGGTGAGGCCCAGGATCTTGCCGGCGGAGTGCGAGCGGAACTCTTCCGACTGCCGGTAGTACATCCAGCGGCCTTCCTTGCGGCTTTCCAGCAGCCGCGCCGAACGCAGAATGGACAGGTGCTTGGAGACGGTGGACGGCGCCAGCTCCAACAACGCAATGAGCTGGCAGACGCACAGCTCCCCGCCTTTCAGCGCAAACAGCAGCCGCAGCCGGCTCTCGTCCGCCAGCGCCTTGAACAGCTCCATCAGATCTCTCATGCCGCTCCTATCATTTCGTTATGTGACGAAATATACAGGATGACGAAAGGCGTGTCAACCCCGAGAGGAAAGATAATAGAGCGCTTGACCTGTCGCCTCATTGTTATTACAGTTATTACATGAAAACGATCGAACTTAAAGTGGCCCGCATCGGCAATTCACGCGGCGTGCGATTGCCCGCCGACTCGCTGCGCCGCTACCATATCGGCGCCGTCGTTCTCATGGAGGAGCGCGCCGACGGCATTCTTCTACGTACGCCGGGACCTGGCGTGGAGAAGCTTTCCTGGGCCGATACCGCCCGGGAGATGGCGGCCGAATCCGGCGAATGGAAAGACTGGGATTCCACGGTGGCCGATGGCCTTGCCGAAATTCCTTGGGCGCCCGATTCCTCGCGCCAAGCGGCGGAACGAAAGACGCGTTACGGCGGCAAGACTCGGAAGGCCAAGTCCTCATGAAGCGATATGAACTTCGCTGGGCTTCGCTCGATCCGACGCAAGGGTCGGAGCTGGCCAAAACCCGGCCCGTGGTGATTGTCAGCCTGGATGAGCTGAACGAGCGCTTGCAGACGGTTGTCGTCTGCCCGCTGACCAGACAGCTTCATCCCTCCTGGCGCAGCCGCTTGCCGGTGAAATGCGGGCCGCAAGCCGCGGAGGTCGCGGTGGATCAGATTCGCACCATCGGCAAAACGCGGCTCGGGGCCAGGATCGGCGAGCTGTCGGATGCCCAGGCAACAGCCCTTCGCCGGCTGATCACTGAAATGTACGGCGAATAGCGTATCTCTTCCAATCTACCGCGCCGAGTAGATCAGGTAGAGTCCGCCGAGAAGAACCAGCATGCCGGAGACCTTCTTGAGGATAATGGCGCCCCTGGACTTCTCGTTCCAGTCAAGGTAGTGCTGGACCACCTCCGTGAAGGTGCCCGCCAGCACGATCACCGAGCAGTGGCCCACTCCATAGGACACCAGCAGGAGGATGCCATAGGGCAGGTTGGTCGTGGCCAGGCGGAATGACACCGCCAGCATGGGCGCCATATAGGCGAAGGTGCAGGGGCCGAGCGCAATGCCAAACACCAGTCCCAGGATCAGCGCCGCCAGCATCCCCTTGCGCTTCAGGCCGGGCTGGGCCGCATCCGGAAGGGGCAGGCGGATGACGTCGAGCAGATACAACCCGACCACAAAAAAGATGATAGCCACTCCGTAGTTGCCCCAGCGGCCCACATCGCCCAACATCCTTCCGGCCGCCGCCGTGATGGCGCCGATCACGCCAATGGTGATCAGGATGCCCACCGAGAAGAGGAATGAGAGGGTGAACGCCCGCTTCGTCGTGATCGGGCCTTGCTGGTCAACAAATCCCACAATCAGGGGGATGCTGGCCAAATGGCAGGGGCTCAGCAGGATGCTGAGCACGCCCCAGACAAACGCGGCGCCCAGCGCCAACCCGGCCGAGCCCTCGACGGCGCGTGAAAGGAATGTAAATAGCTGCTCCATGGGGGATCGCCTTTAATTCGCCAGGTCGACGCTGAACTCCTTCCACTTCACCAAAATGTCGTCCCTGCTGTAGAATCCTTCATGGCGGAATAATTCTTTGCCGGCCGCATCGTAGAAGATTTGTGTGGGGATCACGCTGATTCCATATTTCTTGCCGGCCTCCGGGTTATCCCACACGTCAATGAATTGGACGTCCAGCTTTCCGGCATAAGTCTTTTTCAGGTCTTCCAGAATCGGCGCCATCATCTTGCAGGGGATGCACTTTCCGGCGCCCAGATCCACCAGGCGGGGCATGGCTGTTGCCTGACCGGCTGCTGCCGGCGCGACGGTAGGGGTAGTCGCCGCCGGAGTGCTCGGCAAGCAATCCTTCTTCCCGGCGTTTTTGACGATTACCACCCCCGCAATCGCCAGGGCCAGGACGATCCAGATCCATTTCCCTGACCCGCCGCAACAGTTTCCGCCGCCACACCCACAGGTGGAGCTCGCGTTCTTCTTTTCGCTATCGTTTTCCATGGTCAAATCCTTTTCGGCTTAAGCCGTATGCTTACACCAGAAACTTTTTGATATCGTCCGCGCTCAACACCTTGCCGGCGCTCCTGACCTTGCCGTCGACCACCAGCGCGGGCGTGGTCATGACGCCGAACTTCATGATGTCGGCGATCTTGTCGACTTTCACGATCTCCGCTGCAACATTCAACGCCTTGACGGCCGCCTCGGCGTTGGCCATCAGCGTCTTGCACTTGGGGCAGCCCGTTCCAAGGATCTGAATCATCTTCATGCAATCTTTACTCCGGTTACATCACCACATTGAACAAATATCCGACCGCGATGATTCCCAGCGCAACGACGCCGAAGAACACGGCGAGCAGCCGGGGCTTGAGGACTTTGCGGAGGATGATCGCCTCCGGCAGGGAAAGGGCGATCACCGCCATCATGAACGCCAGAACAGTGCCGAGCGCCGCGCCTTTGCCTAGGAGCGCTTGAACGATCGGGATGATGCCGGCGGCGTTGGAGTACATCGGCACGCCGATGAGCACCGCCAGCGGGACCGACCACCACGCGCCCTTTCCCATGATGGAAGCCATGAAGTTCTCAGGCACGTAGCCGTGAATGCCGGCGCCCACGCCGATGCCGATCAGGACATAGATCCACACGCGGCCGACAATGTCCTTCACCGCGTCGAGGCCGAGGTGGATGCGCGCGGGCCCATCCAGGGCTTCCTCCTCGCCGGCATCGCCCACTTTCGTTTCGAAGACCCAGTCTTCGACATGTTTTTCCATCCGCAGCTTGCCGATGATCCATCCGGACAGGATGGCGACGGCCAAGCCCATCCCCAGGTAAATCGCCGCCACCTTCCAGCCGAACAATCCGAATAACAGAACCAGCGCCACCTCGTTGACCATCGGCGATGAAACCAGGAAAGAGAACGTCACGCCCAGCGGCACGCCGGTTGTGACGAAGCCGATGAACAAGGGAACGGCCGAGCAGGAGCAGAAGGGCGTGACGATGCCCAGCAGCGCGGCCAGGACATTGCCGGCCGACTCGCTTTTTCCGGAGAGGATCCGCCGCGTGCGCTCCGGGGTGAAGAACGACCGGATGATGCCCACGCCGAAGACGACCAGCGCCAGCAGCAGCAGGACCTTGGGTGATTCAAAAACGAAAAACTCAACGGACGCGGCCAGGTGAGAGCCGGGCTGAAGCCCGAGCGCCGCATAGCTCACCCACGCGGCGAGCGGCGCGAGGCTGCGATACACCAGCCACCAGAGGGCGAGCCCCGCGACTCCCCAGGAATAATATTTAGTCATCGGGTTCGTCCTTCGCGACCGTTCTCAACCTGCTTTGAGCAGGCGGGATTGACGGTTGGCATGATTCTTCACAACCTCGACGGCGCATGAGAAGGCCTTGAGGATGCACGGGGTTTCGAGGCGGTAAAAAATTTTCAAGCCCTCGCGTCGGTCGCTCAGGATCCCCGCCTTTTTCAGGATGGCCAGATGGCGCGACAAGCCGGACTGGTCGATGTCCGCCAGGGCGTTCAGTTCGCAGACGCACCGGTCGCCCCCGGTCAGGGCGTCCACGATCAGCACCCGGACCGGATGGGCCAAGGACTTTAGGATATCCGCCCGCAACTCAGCCTGTTCGTAATTCATGACTTTAGTATATGCGAATATGCGCATATGCACAAGTTTATTTAAAAGTGCAATATGTTGTCACCGGGGTCGTTCCGGGCCAGGCGGTCGGGATTCGCTCGCGATGGGCAGCTCCGGGCGGGCGGCCCATTCGGTCCAGCCCGCGTCGTACCAGCGAACATTCGGATAGCCCAGCAGGTGCTTCAGCACGAAAAAGGTCTGGCTGGCCTGGTGGCCGGTGCGGCAATGCACGATCACTTCCGTGTTGGTAGAGGGAATGAGGCGACCGTAGGCGGCGGCGAGTTCTTCCGTCGGCTTGAAGGTGACGACCTTGTTTGAGCGGACGACGACATCTTCGGAGAAGGGACGGTTGATCGCGCCAGGAATATGGCCGGCCCGGGCTTCATCGGATTTCTTTCCGGTATAGAAGTCAGCCGGCCGCACATCGATGATCACGGCGCCCGGTTTCGCAAGACTTGCGTTCACGGCTTGAAAATCCGTCGCGAAGGCAGAGGTATCCGTTTTCACCGGATATTCCGATTCCGTGACGACAGGCAACGCGGCGTTCACGGGCTTGCCTTCCTGATCCCACTTTGCAAACCCGCCATTCAAGACGGCATAGTCGGTGTGCCCCAAACGCTCGAAGGCCAGGCCAGCCAGAGTGGTGTCGTAGAGTTTGTCGCCGGAGACGAGAATGACGCTGTCGGAAGGGCGCAACCCCAGGAGCGAGAATTGGGCCGCCAGCATGGGCGGGGGCAGGAGCATGGACGGCACCCCCTTGATGTTGCCGCGAAGGCATTCCACATTGAGGCTGAGCGAACCCGGAAGGTGCGCGGCGTTGTATTCCGGCTGTGGCCGCAGATCAATGATCATCAGGCGGGGCATGGCGAGCCGGGCCGCCACCCAGTCGGTTTCGACGACCTGCGGCCCCAGGGGCTTGGAAGGCGCTTGAGCAGTCCCGGGTTTGTCGAAAATCACGGGTGCCGCGAGGAAGTAGGCCCGCCACGCATTTACGCGGGCGGCATCGACCGGCGTCAGGGGCTCGGGCCGCAAGGAGACGGGTTTCAGGCAGCGGTCCCTAAAACCCTGCAGTCCATCTGTCAGCAGATAAGCGTTTCCGAAGCCCAGCCTCTGGAGCGAGTCGCGGGCCTGGGCGGGATGGGTCATTCCATTTGAATAAAGAACGATCAGTCCCTTGTTTTTGAATGGCAGAAGCGTCTCCGCCAGTTGGGCGATCGGCACGTTGAGGGAACCGCGAATGTGGAAGGCGGCGAACTCCCCGGCAGGCCGCACGTCCACGACAACGAGGTCCGGTTCGCCGCCCGTGAGCCGGTCGGCAAGCGCCTCGGGTTCGATGTGGTCGCGGGCTTGCTCCACCTTTCCCATCAGCGCCTTCTCATTCCCATCAAAGAGAGGGGGCGAGTTTGACGACTTTTCCAGCGCTCCCGCGCGTGCGGGAGTCAGGACGAACAACCCGGCGGCGGCTGTCACGAGAATCAGGCTGAAGGCTTTCAGGAACGGCGAGCCCAGGTAGGGCGCCCGGCCTGTGCGTGCCTTTTCAGCCCACTCCGAAAACCAGAAGGCCGCTACGGCCACCCCTGTGAAGGCGAGGACGAATCCGTTGCGTGAGATCCCCAGCGAGTCGTAGGCCATCTGCGCGCCCCGGTTTCCGGCGGTGTAGAGCGGCTTAAGCAGAGGGAACAGCTCGTTGAACAGAATGCTGCCGCCGATGGTGCCCAGCAGGAAAACGAGCGCATCGATCCGGCCGGCGGCGAGCCCTGCGGCCGCCGTTCCGGGACACCAGGCGCCCATGACAAATCCGACACCGAACAGCAGGCCGCCCACGATCTGGGCGCCGTAGAGGGTCGGCATGAGAAAGATCTGATCCAGTTGTATCCATCCGAATCCGATCAGGTAGGAAAGCCCCAGCAGGGCGGTGAGCACCGCGGAGAACATCACCTTCACGACGGCCATATCGGTGAAGTAGAAGACGCCGGCCAGCCGACGCGAACTGCTGAAGCCGGCCCGCTCGAGCGCGAAACCGAAGCCGAACCCGATCAGCAAGGCGAGGAAAAAGGCACGGGAGGTATCGAGCGCGTCCAGGCTGTAAAGGGTGTTAATCATGCCATTGCCTCCGGACAAACCAGGCCGTGGCATATCCGCCGGAAAAGAGGCAGAGCAGAAACACGAGACTTCCGGTGAGCAGCAGCGCGCCCCCGCTCAGGGCCTGGCCGGAGGTGCACCCTTGGGCCAGGCGGCTCGCGAAGCCGACGATCACGCCGCCCGCGAGGGCGTACCAGAGCCGCCGACTCGCGGAGGCGGCGGCTCCCCGTTCGACCTGAAGGCGAATCCGGTTTGCAAGGAGCGCGGAGAAGAGCGCCCCGATGAAAGTACCCGCGAACATGAACACGAGATAGTAGTTCAGGGGCTTCGCGCCCCATTTTCCGAAATAGTCGCTGCCCAGTGTGTGGGAGGTGGCCACGCACACGGAGAGCGACGCGCCGATGCGGGCGATGCCGCTCGACGCGCCCAGCCCGGCACCGAGGATGACAAAGGAAGCCAGAAGCACCAGTCCAAGCAGAACCCCGGCTAGGTAGGGGTTTGCGTAGGGTTGGGAACCTGCGGCCGTGCTGCGATCTTCCAATTTCATGGCCGTATAGCTTTCATGGTGTTTGTTGCCTCGGCGCGCCCGACGAAGGCG
>CAIKKV010000612.1 GCA_903828035.1 uncultured bacterium | reverse complement strand
GCCTGGAGGGCGACAAGGCCGCCAGCCTCTCCATGGGCGCTTACTGGCGGCGAACCGTGCCCGGTTTTCCCGCCGCCCCGGCCGCCCCCCCGGTCCCGCCCCTGGACCGGTGGGAGGATTCCTTTCACGGCGCCTTCTTCCATCGCAGCCCGCGCCGCTTCGCCTCCTGGACCTGGCTGGCGGCCGAACGCCCCCAGGGGCTCTGCCTGCCGCCGGACGGCGCGGACTGGGCCGAGTGGCGGACCAATCTGGCCGGCAGCGTCCGGGGCCTCGGCCGGGTCCACGCCCATGAAGTTCTCCGGCACGCGGGCTATTCCTTCGAAGGCGGGTTCGTCACCGCCGGCCAGGTCGGCGTTCAAACGCGGGTGTTCATCTCGGAAGGCGATTCCGACGAGGATATCGCCCTCGTCGACCTGGTGTTCGCGGCGCTTCCCGACGAGGCCACCGTCCTCGTTTTCCAGAGGGCCGCCGTTCGCCACCGGGCTTACCTGCGCGAGTGGAAGAGCCTGCTGTGGCAGGTGGCGAATGATGTTCAAAACGGGTACAAAAGAAGGCTCTTCTGGGACGGGGGCCGCCGCCTCTGCCGGGCCCTTCCCCGCCGGGGCGAGCGGCTGACCCTGCGGTCGCGCTGGATCAACGTGGAAAACCGCCTGGGCGGCGTCATCCTGTACGGAAGCGACTCCTTCATCCTGAACCGACCGGCCGACCGCCAGATCACGATCAGGGATACCCCGGCCCGCTCGCATGCCTCGGAAGGCGGAGGGTCGCTCTACGCCGAAGAAATCCTGCTCCACGAGGAGCACGGCAACCGGGCCTGGAACGGGGGCGACATTCTTTTCGACATCGGCTGCGCCCTGCGATGCGGAGAAAAGCACGGCGCCACCCGGGAGCGGGCCGCGACCCCCTGCGACGTCCTCAGCCAGGGCGACGTGCGGGCCGTCACCGTCCGGGGAGCGAACGGGATTCCCTACCTGCTCGCCGCCAACCTCGGCGCCCACCCGCAGCTCCTTGAGACACCGGCACACGAGGATTGGCAGGATGTGCGGAAAGACCGGCCCGCTTCCCCGGGAAAAGGCCGCCTTCGCCTGGCCCTTCAACCCGGCGAAACCATGCTCCTGCACGCAAAACACTGATGCCGACATGCCCATGATCGCGCGGACGGTGCCGCGCTCCCGCAAAAAATTCTCCCGCTTCCCCGCTGAGCTTGAGTTTAGCGCCGGGTTGTGACAGGATAAGGTCTTGGAGGTGTCATGATCAAAGCATGCGATCTTAAAAGCGGAACCGTCGTCAAGTTCAACGGCGTTCCCCATATAGCTGAAAACATCCAGGTGCAGTCCCCCTCGGCCCGCGGCGCCTCCACCCTCTACAAGGTGCGGTTCCGCAACATCCAGAGCCGGGCGAAGCTCGACAAGTCCTTCCGCGGCGACGACCCCCTGGACGATTGCGAGGTCGAGAAGCGCCAGGTCCAATTCCTTTATGAAAAGGATGACCGGTTCGAGTTCATGGACCTGAACGACTACAGCCAGTTTGCCATGGCCCGCGAAGACATCGCCGACGCGGTTCCGTTCCTGGTCGAAAACATGGAAAGCATCCTGGCGCTGGTTTCCGACGACAAGGTGCTGGGCATCGAGATGCCGCCCTCCGTCGAGCTCGACGTGGTGGAATGCGACCCGTCCATCAAGGGCGCCTCCGCGACGGCCCGGACCAAGCCCGCCAAGCTCTCCACCGGCCACATGATCCAGGTGCCGGAATACATGGCTGCGGGGGAGCGGGTGCGCGTCGATACCCGCACCGGCAAGTTCCTGTCCCGGGCCTGATCGGAAACCGATGAACCCGCTCGAACTGTTCCACACCCTGCCGGGCGCCACCCTGGCCGGCATCGCCGCCTGCGTCCTCCTGCTGGGCATGAGCAAAGGCGGCTTTCCCATCCAGTCCATCTCCCTGCCCTTCCTGATCCTGATCTGGCCCAACCAGATGGAGCCGGCGCGGCAGGCCGTCTCCTTCCTCCTCCCGCTGCTCTGCGCGATGGATATCGTGGCCATGGCCTTTTACTGGCGCCATGTCCGGTGGGACCGCATCTCGCCCGCCGTCCCGGGCACCCTGGCCGGCGTGGCCCTGGCCAGCCTCCTGTTCTTCTCGGGGAGCCAGTCCACGCTGGCCATGTCCGACCGCACGCTGCAATTATGCGTGGGGCTGCTGGGGCTTTCCTTCGTCGTCTATCAACTGACGCGCCGGAAAATCATGGCCCGCATCGGGGGCGATCAACCGGTTGAGCCCGGATGGAAACTCGGCACCGTGGCCGGCCTCGGCTGCGGCATCACCTCCACCATCGCCCATGCCGCCGGCCCCGTCAGCCAGATGTACTTCCTTCCGCAGAAGTTGCCGAAAATGCAGCTGGCCGGAACCTTGTGCGGCTTTTTCTTCGGCTTGAACGCCGTGAAGCTGATCCCGTTCGCCCTGCAGGGCCGCTTGACAGCCGAAACCCTTTCCATGGGCGCGCTGATGCTCCCCGTGGTTCCCCTGGGCGTGGGCATGGGGTACGGGCTGGTGCGTCTCCTGAAGGAAAAGCACTACGTCCTGTTCATCTACACCCTGCTGGGCGTCACCTCAACCCTGCTGCTCTGGAAAGCCCTCCGCTCCCCCTGATGTCCGTTACGGAGACACTTTGGGGACGGAAGCGACGGCCGCGGGAAGGCCGGCGCCGG
>CAIKKV010000611.1 GCA_903828035.1 uncultured bacterium | reverse complement strand
GGCCTTTGCCGACCTGCTGACGTCGACGGAGCTGCTGGCCGCCCCCGAGTCGGGCATCCTCATGCCGTTTATTCTCGCGACCGCCACGGGCGACCCGGACCCCCGCATTCGCAGGCGATACGCCAAGATGCTTCCCCCGGAAAAAATCATCCAGGAGAACTTTATCGAGGAGGGGAAGGTGTCCGATAACTGGATCAGCTCAAGCGGCGAAATCCCGACCCGCATGGGGCGCCTGTACCTGCGCGCCGAGAAAACCCAGACCGAGGCCTACCTGCGGTTGTGCGGCTCGGAAGGGCTGCGGAATGGCTTTGTGCAGGGCACGCTGGAGGAGGTGCACGGCTTTTTCTGGCTCTATGCGCGGCGCGGCCCGACAACGATGATCCGCTTCGGGTTTGAAAAGGCCAACCTGTTCCTTCAGGTGTGGAAAAACGGGAATCTGCTGGCCAACGAGGTCAGGCCGTGGCGTTATCCGGAGCGGACCTTCACGCTGCGCCTGGAAGTGGTCGGGGACGGGGCCATGGGGTATCTGGATGGAAAGCCCATGTTCGATGCCCCGGTGACGATTCCGCCCGACCTGATGAACGGGTGGTGGGGCATATCGCCGTTTTCGCCTTTGCCGGGTCAGGCCCAGGTCGTGGTCAAGGGGCTGTCGGCGGGCCCTCTCCCCATTTTGCTGGCGATTCCCAACCAGAACTCGTTGAAGGATGGCGACCGGTTGCTGGATGAGCTGAAGGATGGAATGCGGACCTTGTCCGCCGTGTGCCCCCCGTGGTTCCGTCAGTCCCCGGACGGCTTCGTCGGAGGCGTTCCCGGCCTGGAGCTGTCATTCATCCGGATGTTCACCCAGTATCACCGCAAACGGCTCATGCCGGTGGTTTATCTGGGGTACAATCCGCGTCTGACGGGCGAGTGGTTGATCAAGACGGCCGGCCAGTATTACCTGAACGGCTATATCCTGATGTTCGGGGAAATGCCCTCCGATGCCTGGCTGGCCGATCTGCGAAAGCAGTTGGAAAGGTCGGATCTATGCGTGCTGGCCATGGAGGCGACGCCCGATACGGTGGTGGCGAAGGTGCGCGAGGTGACCGTCTTGCACAGCCTGTTCCAGCCCACGAAAGCGGAGTGGCCGATGCAGATGCTTCCGTATTCCTACGCGTTTGCGAGCAACCGGATGGTCAATTTCACGGCGGAGCTGACAAACTCCGCCACCCTCTTGTGGGAGGAGTCGCCGGTCCTGCGCAAGGCCGTTGGATTGCCCCCGCAGAAGTAGCCGGGGGCCGCGGCGGCGGCCTGGCGCAAGTGGCGGGACGCTCCTCAGAAGTGGTAGAGGAGCGTGGCGCCAACGATGTACTCCGAATAATCGGAGTAGAACGAGGTTCCCGCCTGCGCTTCCAGCTCCCAGTGGCGGCCGATCATGCGGCGAAGCGTTCCGGACAAGCCCACCGTCGGCTCCCAGTCGGTTCCGGGTTCATCTCCGGCGTAGAAGCCCTGGCTGTCCCCCTGGACTTTCAGCTTTTTCCATATTTCCATATCTTCGGGCCGTCCGTCTTCCCGGGCCAGCCCCGCTTTCGCCTCAGCCCCCGCGTAGAACGACGGGAAACTGCGGTTCATCCGCAGGACGAGACTGAACCGCTCTTCCCAGTACGGGGACCAGTAGTATTCGCTGTAATCATCGACGGTGGTTAATTCATATTGAAAGCCCGCGTAGATGTTTTGCTGCTCGCCGACAAGCCACATGGAGCTGCCGACCAGGTGGAGCATGGAGTTCGTGTCGGAAAAATGCGAATAGCGGCCGACCGCGCCCAGCTCCCACCAGTCGCGGGTATGCCAGATTGTCCGGAAGCTCACGGAGTCCGTGGTGATGGGTTTGCGGCCGGAAGGGATCAGGTCGCGATCGTAGGCCGAGGAGAAATCCAGCGTCGTCGCCGGCCTCCAGTAATGGGCGACGCCCCACATGGGCTCGTTTCCGCTTTCCTCGGCGCCGCTGAAGTTCTTGACGCCCAGGTGGCCTTCCAGCATGGAGCCGTCCTTGAGGCGGTCCGCCAGGCGGACGCCCGCATAGGTGTAATCGGCGTCAAACAGGCCGCGCGTGACCTTGTTGCTTTTGACTTCGGAGATGTTGATGGTGGTCGTGTCCTCCGTTTTGTTGATGGGCTCACCGTTGTCCGAGCCTGTCGTGACCGTGCGGGTGCGGGACGTCGTTGTTTCTTTGATGGTGATCAGGTTGTTGGAGACGACCTCCTGGTGGATGGTCCCCGACTTGATCCAGCCTTCCGCCAAAAGGGGCGCCGAGAGGTGGAAGCCCCCGCGCAGGCCGAACTCCGTGATGTCGATCTGGCGGTTGGCCTTGGTGACGAGCGCATCCACGCCCAGATACGGCTTGCTCTGCGTGAGCCAGTTCGCGGACTTTCCGGGCTCCTGCTCAAGGTCGGTCTGGGAGATCCGTCCGGAGATGCGCTGGTCGACGTATTCGCGCAGCTTCCGCAGCGATTCGGCGGGGTAGCCATCCCGGTCGAGCAACGCCAGCATCTCGTAGGCGAGGTGGGGCTTGCCCTGAAGCGCGGCGAGTTCGGCCTTCAGCCGGCGCGCCATTATGACGGGGTGATTCTCGATGGCATGGTTCAGCACCGCTTGTCCGGACTCAGCCTTGTTCGGCTCGTAGCGGGCGTGGACGAGAGGATTGTTGGCGACGGAGGAGTAGCCGAAAAGGCTTTGGATGAAACCGGTCCGGTAGGACATGCTGGCTTCGTTGACGAGGCGCACCGGCACGTTGCCGACGTTGTCGATGTTGGACTGCTCCATCTGCCCGATTTCACTGAAGGGGTAGGCGATGAAGCGGCACCCGTTGGTGGGGTCGAGCGCCAGTTTCTCGACAATGATCCGTCGGCTTTCCTTCATTTCGGCCGTCACGCGGAGCGACCACTCGCGCAGCGACTCGAGCCGCTTCTTGTCCGCCAGCCAGAGCCGGTTCGCCAGGGGGCTGACCCGGTACCCGTCCTCGTAGCCGGGGGACTGGATGCCGGCGTCGATTCCGTAACTGCCCACGGTCCAGAGTCCGGATTTCAGGTAGTTGTTGATTTCCGCCCACGAGCAGATGCCGTAGTCCCGCCGGGCGATATTGCCCACGGGGATGTTCATGGCGAGGGGGACATCGAACTCGTCGGCCACGGGGGAGGCGTGGGCGAAAGAGTTCCGAAGCGCGCCGTCGAAGGTGACGCACACCACCCGGTCCGGCTTGTAGGAGTCGAGGTCGGAGGATTCGTCGGGCGGCGGCTCGACGCCGGTGAAGCTGTAGCGCAGCCAGCGTATGAAGCGGTAGGGCGTGGGCATTTCAGCGGCGACATCGCGGGCTTTCCGGGACTCGAAGTACGGCAGGGCCTCTTCGGGCGTGATAAACCTGTAGCCCGCCCGCTTGAGGAACAGGATGTGCTCGCGGAACAGGCGGGCGGGCAAGCCCGGCTCCCAGTCGGATACGGCGAGCCCCGAGTAGGCCAGGGTCATGACGCAGCCTTTCATGCCTTCCCGCTCCATCCGGTCCAGCATCCGGATGGCTTCGGAGTAGTTCCCCCGGGCGAACTCCAGGCGGGCGTAGTCCATGAAGCGGTAGGGGTAGTCGGCGGTGGGCGACTCGTAGATCTCCTCGATCATCAGGGCGGCCTTGTCGAACTCCCTCCGCACGAGATAGGTTTCGAACAGGCTGCGCTGGGCCCGGTAATTAAGCGGGTTGATGTCGTCATGCACGTGGAGGAGTTCGTCCAGGGCGGCGCCGTACTGGTGGTCCATGACATACATTTCGGACAGGAACATCATCATGTTCACGTTGCGCGGATCTTCGTCGATGGCCTTCCGGGCCTCGGTGATGATGTCCTTGAGGGGAAACCGCTTCGGGTCCTTGTCATAGAGGCGGCGCATGAGATTGACCAGGCGCGAGCGGAGCTGGCTGCGCGTCAGCGCGACATCCGTGCGGTCCAGGAGCTTGTGGATTTCGGGCGTCGCGTCTTCGAGCCGGTTGCTGATTTCGGCGATATCGGCCAGGACATTCAGGGCCGCCAGCGATCCGCCGTCCAGCTCGGCCGCCTTCTGGGCCGTGACGCGCGCCTGGTCCATTTCGCCGGAATAGAGGAGGCAGCGCGCGTACTCGATCAGGTATTCGGCGTTGTCGGGCAGGATTTCGCAGATGATTTTCCACTGGGCCACGCCTTCCTCGTACTGCTGGAGCACGTAGTAGGTGTGCGCCAGTTCGATCCGGACGTCGATCCGGTCCGGTTCTTCCCCGACGAGCTGGAGGAACAGCTTGTTGGCTTCCTCCGATTTGGACTGCCAGGCGAGGATCAGGCCCAGGTTCAGGCGGGTGTCGAACTTGCCGGGCTCCAGCTCGAGGCTTTTCCTCAGGAGGGACTCGGCCTTTTCCAGGCTCTTCTTGTGCGTGGCAACCTGCGCAAGCAGGTTGTAGGGCATGGGGTTGGCGGGGGCGAGCTTCAGCAGGCGGTTCCAGGTTTCCTCCGCCTTGTCCTTTTCGCCCAGGCTCCAGTAGGACCACCCCAGGGCTTCCCAGCCCCCGAGCAGGGCCGGATCCAGGGCGAGCGCCTGTTCCAGTTTTGGAACCGCATTGGAATAGTCCTTGTCCTGGGCCAGGATCAGGCCTTCGTAGAGGGCCTGGCGCGCCGGGGAAACGACGGTGGCATCCCCTTCGGTGCGGCTCTTGTCGTTCTCCTTGATCAGGGGGGCGAGCTGGAAGCGCTGGCTGAAGTTGGTGAAGGCGTTCATGAGCGGAGCGGCTTGTATGCCCGCCCGCGGATCGGACTGGGCGCCGGCCGAAATCGCCAGCGCCAGGAAGAGCCCGGCTGCCAGGCCGCGCCGGACCGGGGTCGATAGTGCTGTCATGGAGAGCTCCTTGCTTGCGGGATCAAATCCGGGGGGTGACCCGGCGCCTGGCAGTCGCCGGGCGGGCGGATATTCCCGCTCAGGGTTTCGGCCAGAGGGCGGCGATCAGTTTGGTGACGACGAAATCCGCGCCGGCCCGGGTGAGGTGCACGCCGTCCCCGTCGCGGTATTCAATGGGTCGGCCGGTGGAGTCGACCATGAACTTGGTGAACTCGCCCGGCTTCCGGCTCAGGATGCTGCGCGTGCCGAAGAAGGTGACCGCGGGGCGTTCCGCCGCCTGCCCCTTGACGACGGCGTTGATCTCGGTGGAGTCGGCCTGGTGCTGGGGCTCCTTCATGTCCGGCAGCTCCATCCAGTAGACGCGGGTGGCGCCGCCCTTGAGGAGGATGTCCATGGCCTGGCCCACCCGCTTGCCGTATTCGGGCGCCCAGGCGGGGTCGCCGGGGCGCACCGTCCGCCCCTCTGCCGTGGCCAGGGGCTGCTTATCGTTGGTGCCCAGGGCGATGATGACGAGGGTGGGGTGCGTCTCCTTCATCACGGCGTCGAACTTGGCCAGCCAGTCGAACGCGTCCAGCCGCGCCAGCCCCGAGCCGAGGGAGGTGAAGTTCGTGACGACCGTGACGCCCGGCCGTTTGCCCATTTCCCGGCTGCCCTGGTGGCCGAGGAGCTTCATCATGGAGTCGCCGAGGAAGGCAACGCGTTCCGGCTGGGCGTCCTGGGCCAGGCCCGGGGCGCCCAGCAGGGCGATCGCGAGGAGGGCGGCGGGCAGGCGGAGAGAGCGGGGGAGCGTGATCATGGTTGCTTATCCTTGTTCCAGCGTTGTTCAATCCATTCCCGGAAGCGAAACAAACCCGTTGTCCGGCTGATCCATTTCAGCGGCTGGCTCAGGCGGAGGCTGACGGTACGGGCGGGGCCGAAGGGCATCTGCTCCGCGTTCCGGCAGATCGCGTCGCCGTCGAGCAGGATGGCGACGAGGTAAAAGACGGCCAGTCCGACGCAGGCCCGGGTGAGCGGAATCCCCCGTCCGGCCTTCGAGCGGCGTTCACCGATTTCATCGCGCCATCTGACCATGTGTTCGTTCCCGTTTTAAAATTGGAAGTAGATGAAGGGCGCCACGCCCTGCGGGCCGAGTCCCAGGATGATGAGGAGGACCACGGCGCACGCCGCCCCCTGCAAGGCGACCGGGATGCGGCTGAAGCGGTTCCAGGCCGCCTCCATGCGGGTGCCGTCGAGGAACTGGACCAGCCAGCCGATGGCGAGCACCGCCAGGAAGGTTGGCGTCCAGAGGGTGACGGGGCCGGACCAGTGGCCCAGGCTGCGGAAGAGGGCTAGTGCATCGCCGAGCGTCTGGGAGCGGAAGAAGATCCAGGTGATGCAGACAAACTGGAACACCCAGATCCGGCGCCAGAAGATCGCGAAGGCGCCGGTGGGCTCCGCGGTGGCGGCGGGCGTGTTTCCGTGGCGGAGGCGGCCCAGGAACCGCTCGATCGCGAGGTAGGCGCCGTGGAAGGCGCCCCAGATCAGGAAGGTCCATCCCGCGCCGTGCCAGAGGCCGCCCAGGAGGAACGTCAGGAACTGGTTGCGGTAGGTCATCAGCTCGCCGTTGCGGGATCCGCCCAGGGGGATGTAAAGGTAATCGCGCAACCAGGTGGAGAGGGAGATGTGCCAGCGATGCCAGAAATCCTGCATGGAGGTGGCGAAGTAGGGCGCGTTGAAGTTGATGGGGAAGTGGAATCCCATGAGGAGCGAAACGCCAATCGCAATGTCGGAGTAGGCGGAGAAGTCGCAATAAATTTGGAGGGCATACGCCCAGACTCCCAAAATGGCGTCCTGGGCGCCGTAGGCCTCGGGGCTGGCGAAGACGGGATCCGCCAGGTTGCCGGCCAGGAAGTTGGCCACCACGATCTTCTTGAACAGGCCGGTGAGGATGAGGAAGGCGGCCCGGCCGGTGTCGAGGG
>CAIKKV010000610.1 GCA_903828035.1 uncultured bacterium | reverse complement strand
GGCTTGCGCGCCATGCGGCTCGAGTGGAGCCATCAGCTGGACCTCGTGCGCCAAACCGTCCCGCTCGAGGTCCAGATCACCAGCCTCCGCCTGACCCGCGAACTGCTCACAAGCAATAACATCCCCCTCGCCGTCTACGCGCTTAACCTGCGGGGGAAAACAGGGGGCTACCCGCCGGAGGCCAACCTGACCCGCTTCCGCCTGAACCTGTCCAAGTCTCCCCCGCTCACCAACACCCTGGCAACGGTTGACGTGCCCGAGGGCACGTTCGTCGAGGACACCTCCCCCGACGCCCGGCCCATGGGCCGCCTCTTCCAGCTGAACTGCCGCTTCCAGCCCCGGGAGTTCAAATGAAACTTCCCGCAGATCCCAAAATGCGCATGCAGCTCATGATCCTGGCGGGCGTCGGAAGCCTCGTCCTCCTGTTCCTGGGCTATTTCGGACTCTCCTCGCTGCTCACCCAGCGCGCCGGAACCCGCATCAAACTCCACGCCGCCCTGGAGCAGATGGACAAGATCAACCGGGAGGTCAAGGCCCTCCCCGCCCTGCGTCAATCGCGCGACGACCTGTTCCGGTCCATCCAGAGCGCCGCGACCAACTACATCCTGTTTCACGAATACCGCAACTACCACCTCACCGCCCGCGAAACGCTGATGCCCATGGCCGCCGCCCTGAACATCACCCTCGACATTCCCAACGAAGGCGGCATCCTTGATTTTCCGATCCCGGAATCCAAGGTGACGGACCGGCTGATCAAGGCCCAGCCCAAAACCGCCCGGGAATATTCGGGCCCCATCTCCTCCACCTTCAGCCTGTACCCCGTCACCCTCACGGGCCGGGCCGGCTTCATCCCCCTGCTGGCCTTCATCGGGCGGATGGAAGACGCGAACCCCTACATGACCGTCACGGACCTGAGCGTGGGATCCGATTCCCAGTCCCCCGAAGTCCACTCCTTCTCCTTGACCGTTCTATGGCCCATCTGGAAAAACCTGGAACTCAAACCCAAGCCCGAAGAGCTGATCCTTCCGGTCCAAGACTATGCGAATCCAACGGAAAAACCCTGATATTCTCGCTGTTGCCCTGGGGCTCCTCCTCATGCCGGCCCTTGCGCAAACACCCCCCCTGCTGCCGCCGCCGCCCGCCCTCCCGCCGGCCCCGCGGGGCGAACCCGCCGCGCCGTCCGCCGAGCCCGCCGTTGCGCCAGCCGCCCCCGATCGCGAGCAGCCCCTGCCCGCGGGACTGACTCCCGCCAACCGCGACCCCTTCTGGCCGGTGGGCTATGCCCCCAGAAGCGCCGAGGATCTCGAATCGGACCGGCTGCGCAATTCCAGCGGACAAGGCAAAACCGACAAGCCCCGCTGGACCGAGGCGCGCGAATCCCTGCGCATCGGCGGCTACATGAAAGGCCCCCGGGGCTATACCGCCCTGGTGAACAACGCGCTCATCGTCCCCGGCGACCTGGTCACTCACGCGTTTGAAGGAAAAGTTTACCGCTGGAAGGTGGACGCCATCTCGACGCGCGGCATTTCGTTTATCCCGCTGGACTGGATGCCGGCGGGTGGAAGCCCCCCCAAAACCGGAAAGGACCGGCCATGACACACCCCCGCCTGCTCTCGCTCGGATTACTCCTCCCCCTCCTGGCTGTTTCGCTCTTTCTCACCGCCTGCGAGCGGGACAAAGTCGACATGAACGGTCCCAGGGAAAACATCGAAAACGACCCCCTGACCCTGGACGACAACCCGGGTTCGGTAAACCTGACGCCGAACGCAGCCCTCAGCATCACCCCCGGCAACGGCAGCGTAAAGGTCGTAGGCGACGCGCTCGTTTTCTCCGCTTCCGGCGGCTACCCCCCGTACTCCTGGGGGGTAGGCAATCCGGATAATGGATCCATCGACGTGCGCAGCGGAAATCCCGCCGTCTACGTCTGCCTCACGCTCAAGCAGAACAGCATCTATGTCCGGGATAGCCGGGGCAGCGCGGTTGCCGCGTCCATCACCGTCACGACTCTCTAACCGCTCGTTCACTTATCCTGAAGGGAGATTCACATGTTCATCGAACACCGTTTCCTCCGCAAGCCGCTCCTCGGCGCCTCGCTGGCGCTGCTCCTGGCCCTCGCCCTTGGCGCCTCCGCCCAGACGCCCCCGGCGCCCGCCCCGCAGGAGGCGCCCCCGGCGCCCGCGGCCAG
>CAIKKV010000609.1 GCA_903828035.1 uncultured bacterium | reverse complement strand
GCAGGACGATGTGGTCGAGCAAGTCCTTATCGCCGTCTTCTGCCGGGGGCCCGCCCTACGGGTCGGCGTGCCCGGTCTGGCCAAAACGCTCCTGGTGAGCACGCTCTCGCAGGCGCTGAAGCTCGGCTTCAAACGCGTCCAGTTCACGCCCGATCTGATGCCTTCCGATATCACCGGCACGGATGTCCTTGAAGAGGATCGCACCACCGGCAAACGGGTCTTCCGGTTTGTGCACGGTCCGCTCTTCACCAACCTGCTGCTGGCCGATGAGATCAACCGCACGCCGCCCAAGACACAGGCCGCGTTGCTGGAAGCCATGCAGGAGCGGCAGGTGACCGCCGGCGAAAACATGTACAAGCTGCCCGATCCGTTCTTCGTGCTGGCCACGCAGAATCCGGTCGAGCAGGAAGGCACCTATCCGCTGCCGGAAGCCCAGCTCGACCGGTTCCTGTTCATGATCCGCGTCGGCTATCCCACGGCCGCGCAGGAGCTTGAAATCATGAAGCGCATCAGCGGATCCTGGCAGTCGGAGCTCGTCCCGCTCCTGAGCGGTGACGACATTCTTTCCCTGCAGCAGGTGGTGCGCCGGGTGCCCGCGGCGGATCACGTCTTCCTGTACGCCCGCGACCTGGTGCGCCTGACCCGGCCCGATGACCCGCAGGCGCCCTCCTTCATCAAGGAATGGGTCCAGTGGGGCGCCGGGCCGCGCGCCGGCATCGGCCTGATGCTCGCCGCCAAGGCCCGCGCCATCCTCCGGGGGCGGTATCACGCCACCACGGGCGATGTGCGCGCCCTGGCCGCGCCCGTGCTTCGCCACCGGCTTGTGTCCAATTTCAACGCCGAGGCCTCCGGGGTGTCCACCGACGACATCGTGCGCAAACTGCTTGAGACGGTCACGCCCGCCGTCGAAGATCCGCTCTCCTAACCGCAGGGCAACACCCCCATGTCGTCCGAACGGCCCGAATCCTTTGCATCTCTCCTCGACCCGCAGGCCCTGGCGCGCATTCACCGCCTGGAACTGCTGGCCCGCGGGGTTGTGGAGGGCTTTGTCTCGGGCCGCCACCGCAGTCCCTACAAGGGTTTCTCCCCGGAGTTCGCCGAACACCGGGAATATGCGCCCGGCGACGACCTGCGCGATCTCGACTGGCGGGTGTTCGGCAAGACCGATCGCTACTACATCAAGCAGTACATGGAGGAAACCAATCTCCGCTGCACGATCCTGCTCGACGCGTCGGGCTCGATGGCCTACGCGGGAAAAGAGGCGGCCCCGCACGAAGGCCGGCCCCTCAGCAAGTTCGAATACGGCCGCTTCATGGCCGCCTGCCTGGCCCATCTGCTGATCGGGCAGCAGGACGCCGTCGGCACCGTCCGGTTCGACACGGCGGTGCGCCGCTATTTTCCGGCCCGCGGCCAGCCGGGCTACCTGCGCGCCCTGCTGGGCGATCTGGCCGGATCCGAACCCGGGGGCGAGACCGCGCTGGCGCCCGTCCTGCACGAGGTGGCCGAGCGCATCAAGCGGCGCGGCCTGGTGATCCTGATCTCCGACCTGTTCGACGAGCCCGAGGCGATCCTCAATGCGCTCCAGCATTTCCGCTTCCGGAAGCACGAGGTCATCGTGTTCCACGTCATGACCGGCGAGGAGCGCGAGTTTCCCTTCGAGCAGTGGACCGAATTTCGGGACATCGAACAGCCCGGCAACCGGCTGGAGCTCGATCCCCGCTCGCTCCGGGCCGCCTATCGCGCGGAGGTGGCACAATTCGAGGAGACGCTCCGCAAGGGGTGCGGCCGCATGAAGGCGGACTATGTGCCGGTCAACACGCGTCTTCCGTTTGACGAAACCCTCGTCCGCTTCCTGTCCGGCCGCGTCCGAACGGGCGGGAAGGGGTCGCGATGATCTTCCTGAACGTCCTGTTCATGGCGGGGTTGGCCGCCGTCGCCATTCCCCTGGTCATTCATCTCCTGAATCGCGTCCGCGCCCGTCCGGTGGAGTGGGGGGCCATGCGGTTCCTGCGCCAGTCGCTCAATGTCCGGCGGCGCCGCGTGCAGCTGGAGGAGGCGCTGGTGCTCCTGGTCCGCTGCCTGGCCGTGGCCCTGATCGCCCTCGCGCTTGCCCGCCCGTTCATCCGGCCGGCCTCGCTCTTTCCGCCCTGGATGATTCTGGGCGCCATCCTGCTGCCCGTCGCCCTTCTGGCCGTGGGAGCCGCGTTCTGGTCCGATCCGGTCCGGCGCCGGACCTTCCTGCGCGCGGCCGCCGCCCTGGTCCTGGTTGCCGTTGCGGTCGGCCTGCTGGAAGCCAGGCGGGGCGGACTTCCCTGGCGGATGGCCGCCGGGGAAAAGGATGTCGTGGTGATCCTCGATGCTTCCGCCTCCATGGGACTCCGGACCGAGGGCCGCTCCACCTTTGATCGCGCCGTTGAGGAAGCGCTGGCCCTTGTCGACACGCTGCCGCGCTCAGACGCGGTGGGGGTTGTATGGGCGGGCCCGGTTCCCCGGGTCTGCTTGCGTCCCACCGCCGACCGCGAGGCCTTGCGCCGCGTCCTGACCGACGAAACCCTGAAGCCGTCCGCCGGAGCGATGGGCGCCCTGGAGTCCCTGTATGCGGCGGCCAGCCTGCTGGAGGAATCGCGGAATCCGGAAAAGCTGGCTGTCTTCATAACCGACGGCCATCGGACCGGCTGGGATTTCGAGGCCGAGCGACGGTGGGCGTTCCTCGCCGAGCGGATGCAAAAATTGCCCGCGCCGCCCCGGCTCCTGATCCGACGCTTGCCAATGCCGGTGCAGGTCAGCGACGCCATGGTCGCCGATATCGGGCTCTCCCGGCAGGTGATTGGCACCGACCGGCCGGTCGGGGTCGAAGCTGTTATCGCCAACGCGGGGACGATTCCCATCCGCCCGTCCACGGTGGAGCTGCTGGTTGATGGCGCTCTGGCGGGGCGGGCCGAAGTCCGTCGCGAAATCCCCGTCAACGCGGTCGAGCGCGTCCGTTTTTCAACCCGCTTTGAAAAGTCCGGCCGGCATGTGGTGGCCGTCCGGCTCGGCTTTGAGGATGACAGCCCTGTCAACAACCACGCGTTCCGGGCCGTCGAGGTGCTGGAGAAGCTGCCGGTCCTGCTGGTGGACGGATCCCCGGCGGAACGATTCTTCCGCGGAGCGGCCGGGTTTCTGCGCGTGGCCCTGGAGCCGGATTCCGATTCCGTCTCCACCAACGCCCCGCTGATCCGGACGGACGTCAAGTCCGTGCGTGAGTTTGCGAAGCTGTCCGACCTGTCCGCGTATGCCGTGGTTGTCCTGGCGAACGTGGCCCGGCTGCCGGACGACGCCGCCGCTCGGCTGGCCGACTTCGTCGCCGCCGGCGGGGGGTTGCTGATTGCGCCCGGGGAGCGCGCGGAGTCCGGTTTTTACAACAACTGGCGCACCGGCTCTGGCAGCCTGGTTCCCCCGGCGCGGCTGGGAGAGCGGCTGACGGCCACCCGCGAAGAGCCGTTCCTGCTGGATCGGCTCTCCTGCAGCCACCCCGCCCTCCGCGTGCCGGCTGAAACCATGCCCCAGGATTCGGCCCGTTTTCTCTCGTCCGTGTGCTGGTCCCTTCAAGCCGATCCGGCCGAGCGGGACGTTCGTATCGGCGCCCGCTTCGGGGGCGGCCTGCCCCTTTTGGCGGAACGGTCATTCGGGCGTGGCCGTATTCTGATGACCGCCATCGCCATGGACCGGCATGACTCGAACCTGCCGGCCCTCAAATCCTTTGTTCCCTTTTCCCATGAGCTGATGATCGACCTCTCGTCGGTCAATGTCCCGACCCTTCACGTGCGGCCCGGCGATGAGTTTGCGCTGAAACTGGACACGAAACGCCCCTCCTACGGAATCGATCCGGCCGCCGTGATGCGCACCGCCGGGAAGCAGGGCCTGGCCCTGGATGTGAGGGGGCCGGGCTCGAATAAGCTGGCGGCGGTTGCCCAGATGCAGCTCGACGGGCAGATTCGGATCCGTTGCTCCGACACCATCGAGCCCGGCCTTTACACGCTCCGGATACCGGCCGCCATTCGCGCCGCGGATTCAGGCAAGCCCGTTCCAGCCGATGTCCTTGAGCTTCCGTTTACAGTGAGCCCCTCCGTTGATGAGGCAAAGACCGGCTTGCTGACGGATGCTGATCTGGCGCTGGCCCGGAACCGGATCGGGCTGGTGGAGGCGACCGATCGGAAGGCGCTGGCCAGCGTCTCGAGCGGCCAGGCGCCCGGCAGGGAAATCTGGCGCGGCCTGGCGGTGACCGCCCTTCTGGCCCTTCTTGCCGAAGTGGCCCTCACGCGATGGGTGGCGATTCGTCGGCAGACAGCCCCGCTGGCGGGAGGGAAGCCCGCATGATGGTCATTCCCTTCCCTCTCTTGCTTCTTCTTGCCCCGGCTGGTCTGGCTGTCTGGCTGCTGACGGCCATTCGGTTTTCCGGGCGCACGAGTTTGCCCGGCCGGATCGCGGAAGGCGCCTTGCGCGTGGGCGCGGGCGCGATGGCGCTATACCTGGTCATGGAAACACTGGGCCGCGTGTTCACCCTCGCCACGCCATGGCCAATGCCCGTCCTGGCCTTAGCCGGAGCGGGTGCGATCGAGTGGGTTCGCGCATTTTCTTCGCTGGAGAGGCGGGCCGTGACGCCGAAGACGGGCCGCCTGTTGCTGGCTCTTCGAACCGGTCTCATCCTGGCTGTCTTGCTCATGCTGTTGCAGCCGGTCCGGGTCTGGGAGACGCGTCGGCTGATTAAACGCGAGGTGGCCGTCCTCTTCGATGGAAGCGCTTCGATGCAGGTGGTGGACACGGGCATGAGTCCCGGCGAGAAGCTACGTCTGGCGGAGCAATTAGGCGTCCCGGGCGCTGTCCGGAAAATCCGCCTGGAGCGCCCGGTTGCGGACCTGGATCAGGCTCGCCAGGAGTTGGGCGCCCTTGCGGATGTTTTGGCCGCCGCCCAGGCGTCGGGTCCGGACGCCATCCGCCATGCCGCCAAGGATAGCGCCGTGCGCCGCCGCCTGACCCAGGCCAGCCGCCGGGTCCAGGAGGCGGCGGATCTGTTTGCCTCCCCGGCGGCCACCGCCTGCCTGCCGGACGCCAGCCCCGCGCGCGGCCGGCTAAGCGGTTTGGTGGCGGCCGTGCGCCGCGATAGCATCAGCCCTTTAACGGCGGTTGCGGCCAGCTTGGAGCTCTCGTCCACGAACCGTTCGCCGGAAGCGTCCGCGCTCGCCTGTCGCGATGCCCAGGACCGGCTGCGCCGGGCGGCGTCCGCCCTGGCCGATTCCGGGCCGCAGCTGGCTGAAATGGCGGGGCTGGCGGATGACGGCCTCGCCCAATCGCTGACAGGCCGGGTGGCCCGGGCCATGGATGCCGCTGCCGGAGCCAGGAGGTGCGACCTGGCCGTTTCCCTGTGGAACAGCCGGCTTAGGAAGTCGGACGGCCACGTTGAGGGCGACTCCCTGTCAGGCCGCCTGGAAAAGCAATATGGCGTCCGGCCTTTCCTTTTCGACTCACGCGTCGCGCCGGTTAACAGGTCCGCCCTGTCCACCAACGCCGCCGCCCTGTTTACGGCCGGGGCGGAGAAGGGGACCGATCTCGCCGCGGCGCTCGACGGGCTGGCCCGCGCTTTCCCGCCCTCCGCGCTGGCAGGGGTTTTGATTTTCACCGACGGTCGCCATCAGGCGCCTTCATCCGTGGATGCGGCCGTCAAGGCCTACCAGCAGAAAGGCGTGCCCCTGATTCCCGTTGCCATGGGGGGCTGGAAACGCCCCCCGGTGGACGCGGCGGTGATGTCCGTGGACGCCCCCGAAAGTGCGCGGACCAACGACCGGGTGACCGTGACGGCGATGGTGAAGGCCGATGGCTTGCGGGGGACCAACCTGCAGGTCCGCCTTTTCCGCGATACGGTTTGCGTGGCCACCCAGATGGTCGCCGCCTCCACGGATTCGGTCCGGCAGCGGGTGTTCATGGCGGATGAGCCGCGGTCGAACGGGCTGGTCCGCTACCGCATGGAAGTGGACGCCTTTCCCGCCGAAGTGACGCTTTCCAACAATCAGGCGTCCGTTCCGGTCATGGTCACCGACTCGCAGCTCCGGATGCTGGTGGTGGAGTCGCGCCCCCGCTGGGAGTTCCGGTATTTGAAAAATCTATTTTCGGGCCGAGACCGCTCGGTGCGCCTGCAGCATGTCCTGCTGGAGCCGGATGCGATTGCCGGCCTGCCGGCGCCGCCGCCCATGCCCGCCTCGGCGTCCCGGCCCGAGGCCGAGACGGAAGCCACGGCGCTTCCGGCGTCCGCGGAGGAGTGGCTCAAGTTCGATGTCATCGTGCTGGGCGACGTCTCGCCCTCCGCCTTCACCAACAACGAGCCCGCCGTGTGGGAGCGGTTTGTCCGGGAGCGGGGCGGCGTGCTGGTGGTGGTGGCGGGCCCCCGGGCCATGCCGCGCGCCTGGCGCGACTCGCCGCTGGCCGGCCTGCTGCCGGTTGGCGTCGGGGCGGCGCCCATCCCCTGGCTGGCCTCGCCCGAGGAGTCGTACCGGGTTCAGCTGACGGCCGAAGGCCGCTCGCATCCGCTTGTGCGCCTGGCGGCGGAGGCGGCTGAAAGCGAGTCGATCTGGAACCGCCTGCCCCTGCTTTACTGGCGCCACCCGGTCCAGTCCGTCAAGGCCGG
>CAIKKV010000608.1 GCA_903828035.1 uncultured bacterium | reverse complement strand
TGCAAGGACTTTATATAAATCCGCTCAGGGAGCCGATGGCGCGAGAATCCGGGCCATGGCGGCCAGATCGGCCCGCTCCGCCTGGCCCGCGAGTTCCGCCGCCTGGCCGGCCAGGTCGCGCGCCGGGACGGGCTGACCCAAGCCGAAGCGAATCCGGGCCGCCTTGATCAAGCGCTCCGCGGCCAAATCCGGTTTTCCGGCCAGCTTCCACTGCCGGGCCGCCCGCTCGAGGGCCGCGGCCCGCTCGCTGAACCGGCCCGCCTGCCTCCACTGGATACTCTCGGAATCAAATGCCGTTGCCGCCTCGCCGGCCTTGTCCGGCTCGGCCGCCAATATCCGCCCCTGCACCCGCGCCGCCATGGCGTCGAAAACCGGATCGGCCTTGGACTTGCCCTGGGCCTGCCTCGCTTCCACCAGGCTCTTTTTCGCCTCGCCCAGCCGCTCGCCGCCCTCCAGGGCGGAAATCTCAGCCAGGGTCAGGTACAGGCCGGCCTTCAGGCGTGCTTCGCTGGCCGGACTGGCCGCGGGTAAAAGCCGCGCCAGCGCCTTCGCCGCCAGCTCGCGGGCTTCCGCAGGCTTCCCCGCCTCCAGCGCCACGCGCGCCTCCGCCGCCTCGGCCTGCGCCGCCATCCGCCGATCGCCCGCCGCCAACGCCTCCACCGAAGCGTCATGAAACCCCGTCCGGGCGACCTCCCTCTTCCCCAGTCCAAGCTCGCAGGCGGCGATCTGGTAGCGATAGGCGGCGGCCGAGCGGCCGTCCTCGCGCACATACGCCCGCGCCAGCGCGCGCTGATATTCCGCGGCTGCGGCGGCATAATTCCCCGCCGCCAATTCGGCCGCCGCCGCATCGCGCGCGATCCGCATGGGCTCATCCATCGGCTTCCTGGCAGGCCCCCGGGTACAGCCCGGGGCGGCGGCCATCACGGCCAGCGCGGCCATCATCATCCACTTTTTGCTTTTCACGGCTTCCCCTCCGGAATCGGCAGCGCCAGGGGGTCGGGAAGCATTCCGCCCGGCGCGGTCGCATCCACTCCCTCGCGGCCCTTGAACAGCCAATGATCCTGCAGGTTCTCCAGCGTCCGCCGCGTCTCGCGCAGGGCGGCCTCCGTCTCGCGCAGAATCGGCCGCAAGTCGGTGGCGTCGATCTTCCGGGAGGCTGTCTGCATCAGCGAGCGGGACTCCTCCAGCGTCTTCTGCGCCTCCTCCACAATCGTCCGGACATCCGCCTCGTCCACCTTCCGGGTGGCCGTCTCGGTCAGCGTGTTCACCTGTGCCGCCACATGATTGACCTGATCCATGAGGGCGGGAATCTTCTTGGCCGACGCCTCGATATCGGACGAAATGGCCTGTACACGGCCCCCCAGCGTCTCATCGTTGAGAAGCGTGCCCACCAGCCCCTTGCCCTCGTGAATGCTGGTCAGGATGCCATTGACATTGGCCAGGATGCCCTGCACCTCCTCCAGCATGGGCACCACCGTCACGCGCACATCCTCCAGCGCCTGGGTAAGCTTTTCGATCACCTGCACGTCCTCGATCGACGGGATCATGGCCTCGTCCTCCATCTGGGGAAAGCGGCGATCCCCGGGCGTGATCTCGACGAACGGCTCTCCCGCGATCTGGAACTTTTTCTTCACGACGGCCACGGAGTTGGTGCGCACCAGGTCGCGGAACCGGCCGCGAAGGATGTAGGTCGTCTGCAAGGCGCCGGATTCGTTCGGAACAATGTCGCCCACGCGGCCGGCGATGGCCCCCTGGATGCGCACCTCGGCGCCCTGCTGGAGGTCGAGCGCGCCCTTGGGCGGAAACACGGTGCGCAGCTCGAAATCCTTCTCGAACCAGCCCTGGGCCCGGCCGGCCAGGAACATGACGGCCAGGAAGACAAGCAGGCAGCCCAGAACCAGGGCGCCGACAAACTCATTCACAAAACGCAAGCGGGCGGGTGCCGTCATACCGTCGTCTCCTCCCGGCGCCGCCAGGTCCGGCCCCGGATCGCGAAAGCGATCGAGCCCAGCTGGACGGTCCGCCTGACCATTTCCATATCATGCGTAATCCACAGTAGCGCCGAACCGGACGCGCGCGCCTCCTGCGCCATTTCAAAGCAGATGTCCAGCGCCGAAAGCGGCAGGTCCAGTTCCGGCCGCTCCAGGATCACCAGATCCCGCCGGAAGGCCAGCGCGCGTATCCATTCAAAGATGCGCAGTTCGCGGCGGCGGAACTCGCCCGGCCGGCCGGGGGGCACGCCCTCGAACCCGAAGCGGCGGGCCAGGGACTGGATGTGCGCTTCGGGATTCCTCATGGAGCCGCAGGAATGGGCCTGGCAGGCCAGGGTCATATTCTCCAACACGCTCAAATTGTAGACCCAGCCGTGAAAATCAAACAGCCGGCCGATGCAGCCCCGGTTCCGGGCCTGCTCGAACGGTGACATGAGGCGCCACTCCCGCCCCTTGAAACGAACCTGCCCCTTGTCGCAGGGAATGAGGCCTTCGGCCGCGTCGGCAAGCGGCGGGGTGTCGTCGCCCTCCTCGCGA
>CAIKKV010000607.1 GCA_903828035.1 uncultured bacterium | reverse complement strand
TCGCCCACCGCGAACAGGCCGTTGGTATAGGTTGTGTTGATCACGCCCAGCAAGCCGCCCAGCAGATTCACGCTATTGCTGATCCCCGCCACGGTCAAGGTGCCGAGGTTGTCCACCGTGCCGGATTGGGTAATCGTCAGGGAATTACCCATGCTGGTCGCCGCGGCGTTGCCGATCGTCAACGTCTGGGTGCCCGCATTCCACAGGGAGCCTTCGCCGCTAACCATGGCAACGTTATCCGTGGTGGAGCCCGCGTTCCCTCCAATAATCATCGCCCCGGTCGAGTAAAGCTTGCCGCCCGTGGTGATCGAAACGCCGCACCGGGCATTGCCGATCCCTGTCCCGATATACACTGAACCGGTATACAGCCTACCCTTGTTGGTCACGATCAGCAGGCCCCCGCTGCAGGCGAAATTATCCGTGCCCAATTTAGTAGAACTCACATTTGTGGCGATCGCGCTCCCCTCGTAGCCATTGCCATCGATGCTGAAGCTGTTTGACGAGTAATAGACAAGCATCCCGCTATTCTGGCAGTCCAACAACGCATTCAACCCGGCTCCGCCTATGACGTAAACACCATTTCCGATTTTGTCATTATGGGTAATTCCAGGCCCGTAAAGCTGCCCGCCCCGGACTATCACGCTTGCGAAGTTCGCCGCGAAAGAAATGGAGGACGAACATCTCACCACACCGCCGTTCTCGACCCTCAGAACGTTTCCGACACAGTCCAGCCCGCCGCCGCCAATCGTCGACGTCCCTGAAATCTGCCAGAGCGAACCGGTTCCCGTCACCAAGGCCGTATTAGTCGAGGACGAGGTAAGCCCGATGGTGCAGCCCGCGCTGAACAATTTTCCGCCATTGGCGATGCGCAGCACGTTCCCTCCGCTTCCGGCGAGCGTGCCTACCGTTATGCCCGCCACATTCGTGACGACGGCGCCGCCGGCAACGCCTTGCCCATCGATGAGGAGTGTGTTGTTCGTGCCCTTCGCACCGCTCCCGACGGTGAGGGCCTGGGCCCCGCCGTTCCAAAGCGAACCGGACAGAATCGACACCGTGCTGTTGGAGCAGGTGCTGCCAATGACGCTGGCGCCGCCGCCGGACCCGCCCGCGGGATTCAGGATGAAGTTGCTCATCACCAGCGAAGGCGGGGCCAGGTTGGGCCCCGTCCCGATATTCAGCGCGCCGCCCGAAAAGGCCGCTTTCATGCCGTTCAATGTCTGGTCGACCAGGTACACCGTGCGCCCGGCATCATTCAACGACAAGCCGGAGGCATTCGTCAGGAATGAGGAGGCGTCCACCGTCAAGTTATTGTTCGTCGCCGCCCCGGAGCCCCACACCAGCAGTCCATTGCGGAGATCCCACACCGAGCCGTTCCGCAGGGAAACCGAGTTTGAACTGGCCGTGGATCCGAGCGTCAGGCCCAGGGTTGAGAGGACCGCCTGGTCAGCTTCGAGGCTGTTACTGTAGGCGCTTGCACCGGATCCAACGATGAGGGCGGAACCGGCCAGGCTTGCGCGATTGCTCATGATCAGGCTGTTGAAAGTCCCCGCGCTGCCCACGGTCAGTGTGCCGGCATTGGTCACCACGCCCGCGTCATTAATCACCAGTGCGTTACGCCGGGCGCTCGCGCCCGATCCCACGGTCACGACCTGCGCGCCGACGTTCCAAAGGGAATTGCTTCCTTGTACACGCACGACATTGCCCGTGGACGAGGTTCCGATGGTCGAGACTTGCACACCCACGTTATTTAGCTGTCCGCCGCCGAGCACCTGCACCTCATTGCTGTTCGCTCCCGCCAACCCCACGTATAAGAAGTTGGAGTAGCGAATCACCGCGCCTAAATCGACAACCACCGTATTGAATCGAGTGCCCGGATCCTTGCCCGGATTCAAGGCGCTCGTGGCGGTAAGCAGCGAGCCGGTCCCCTGCACAAGCACGGAATTGCTGATGCCATCCAGCCCGCCGATTTGCACGGATGAGCAGGCGAGCTGCCCCCCCGCAAGCACCTGCACGTCATTGTTCGTGCAGCCGGCGCCCGTTCCCACG
>CAIKKV010000606.1 GCA_903828035.1 uncultured bacterium | reverse complement strand
GACAATGGGCGTCTTGCACTCGATCAGCAGCACGTCGGGATCGAACGCGAGGAACTCCGCCTCGAATCGCTCCGCCGACCAGCCTTCGGCAATGCCGTCGGCCCAGCGCACCTCGTGGCCGTCCTGCGCGGCCAGGGTGGCGGCGTAGGCGGGCACCATGGGGTAGACGTAGGTCGGCTTGTTGAACCACTGGAACTGGCGGTTCTGGGAGAGCAGTGCCACGCCCTTGGGGGACGGCAGCGGAGGATAGCCGATCATGACTTTCATGGCGCCGTTCCGTTATTTCGGGGTTCCGAGGGATGATCAAAGGTTTTCACGGCAGTCGGGGTCCGGCCGAACAGGAAGCCCTGCAGGAATCGCACCCCGTAGACCACGTGGGTCGCCATGACGCCCAGCCAGACCATGAGCCAGGCCCGGGGCCGGCGGTTGAACGCATAGAGCAGCGTGACGATGAGGTAGAAGGAAACGGCGCCGAGATACAGGGCGCGGAGGCTTTCCTGCAGCGGGGCGAGGAGGGCTCCGGCGGCCAGTCCCAGCACGAACAGCGAGGGAAGCCAGTAGGCGAGGCGATGGGAGTTCTGGGGAAAGCGGCGGGCAAACAGCCCGCGGTGCAGGCCGTAGCGGCCGACCTGACGCAGGTGCGGCAGGAAGAGCTGGCGGCGGTGGTGGTAGACCAGCGCACGCGGTTCGTAGACCAGCCGCCCGCCGTGGGTGTGGACGAGGTCGAGGCAGAGGAGCGTGTCCTCGCCGGGCCAGTAATCCACCCGGAACCCGCCCGCCAGGCGGAGCGCTCCGGCGGTGACAAAGAGGTTGCAGCTGGGGAAGTCGTCCACTTCCAGCACCCGCTCCGGCGCATAGCGGTGGCGGGCCCCGCCGGAGACGAGCGGACAGGCGAAGACGAGGCCGCTCATCTGCGCCAGGAAAGGGTCGTCCGGAGGGGTGACGCCGGGCCCGCCCACGCCCACCACGCCGGGGATGGTGAAGTAGGCCACCGCCCGCTCCAGCCAGTCGGGGGCGGGGTAGGCGTCGTCATCCAGGAACACAACGATCGACCCGCGCGCCTCGGCGATGCCCCTGTTCCTCTTTTCAGCGGGCCTTTGCTTTCCCGTCGGGATCTCGCGAAGGGGCCCGGGCCACGGATGGCTGCCCGCCTCATCGGGAAGCAGGAGCACTTCGTAGGAGGGGTAAGTCTGGGCCGCGATGCCCGCCAGGGACTGGCGGAGGTAGTGCGTTTCCGACGGGTAGGCGATGACGATGCTGACCAGGGGGGGCGGGTCGGGGATGCGCACATCCGGAATGGAGCTGTAGTAGCGAAGGATGTGGAGGCGGTAAAAGACGGCGAGCGTATCGTTCAGCACCGACCGGATGGCCTTGACGGGAATGCCCGACCAGGAGCCGTGGAACTCGACCCGGACCGGCGCTTCGGCGATGGTGAAATGACGGGAGATGGCGATGGCCAGCACTTCCAGGTCGAAGGCGAACGCTTTCACGAGCATGCGGGGAAAGGCCCACGCGAGGGGCGCCCGGCGGAAAAGCTTCAGCCCCGTCTGGGTGTCGTGGACCGGCAGGCCGAAGGCCATCTTGATGAACAGGAAATAGGCGAAGCTGATAAAGCGGCGCAGGGGCGGATAATCCAGCGTGGACTCGGGGTGAAGCTTGGAGCCGATCACGATGTCGGCCCGGGTGGCCTCCATCCGCTCGAAAAGAGAGGGGATCTGGTCGGGCGGCAGGTCGAGGTCCGCGTCGAGAAAGACAATAAACGCGCCGCGCGATTTTTCGAACCCCGCCCGCAAGGCTCCGCCCTTGCCCAGGTTGTGAGCCAGGATAACCGGCTTCACCTCCGGAAGCTCCCTCGCCACTTCCCGCATGCGGGCGGCGGTATTGTCGGAGCTGCCGTCGTCGATGGGCAGGATTTCAAAGGCCGCCCGGTTCTTGAAGACTTCATGCACGCGCCGGATGTTTTCCGCAATGACATCCTGCAGGTTGTGCGACGGCATGAGGATCGAGACGAGCCCTTCCGAACGGGTCAGGCGGCTCAGGGCGCTCTCGCCGGGCTGGAGGGGGGCGGTCATGGGGCGGGGGCGGGCTCCGAGGCGCGGGGCCCGGGCGGCGAGGCCTCTTCGATCAGCATGACCGGAATGCCGTCCAGGATCGGATACCGCAGGCCGCAGGCGGCGTTCTGGCAGGCGAGCTGATCCGCTTGCAACGAGACGGCGTGCCGGCATTTGGGGCAGCGCAGCAACGGGATCAAGTCCGGAGGGATGGCATGATTCATGGGCGCATTTTGGCATGGAAGAGTGTTGGAAACAATCCTAAAAGGGGGTACGATGCCAGGCCATGACCCCCCGGACCCTGATGCTCTTTGTCGATGGCTTCGGAATCGGCCCCCCCGACCCGGCGGTGAATCCGTTTTACGGGGGCCATGCCCCCGTGCTTGAAAAATGGCTGGCCCGGCATGCCGTGCCCGTGGATGCCGGCATGGGGGTGCCCGGCCTCCCCCAGAGCGCCACGGGGCAGACGGCGATGCTGACCGGGGTCAATGCCGCGGCGGCGATCGGCCGCCATGTCCAGGGCTTCCCGGGCGGGGAACTGGTGGAGGTGATCCGGCAGCACAACCTGTACGATCGGCTGGCGGCCCTCGGCTACCGCTCCGCCTTCGCCAACGCCTACTACCTGGAGTCGGTGCCGGAACGGCTCCGGCGGCGGCGGCCCTCGGTCACCACGGTGGCGGCCCTGCAGGCGTTCGGCGCCGTTCGGGACGGGGCCGCCATGCGGGCCGGGCGCGCCGTCTATCACGATTTGACCCGCGAGGGACTGCGCGAGCGGGGTTACGGCGGCCCCTTTTTAACGCCCGAAGAGTCGGCCCTGGATTTGCTGCGGCTCTCGCGCTGCTACGATTTCACCCTGTTCGAGTATTTCGAATCCGACAAGGCCGGGCACCGGGGGACCCTGGAGGAGGGCCGGGTTGTGGCGGCCAAGCTGGACAGGCTGGCGGCCGCCCTGGAAAGGGAGATGGATCCGCGGCGGGACCTCATTCTCCTGACGAGCGACCACGGCAATCTGGAGGACATGTCCGGAGGCCAGCACACGCTGAATCCGGTGCCGCTGATCGCGCTTGGCCATGGCGCCGCGCGCTTGCTGGGGAAGGTTCGGGCGCTCACGGACCTGGTTCCCGCGCTGCTGGGCCTTTACGGGCCTAAGGGGCCGGCTTGAGCGCATCGAGAATGGCGGCGCCGACCCGCCTGCCGAGCTGATCGTTGCCGGCGGGGTTGAAGTGGACCTTGTCGGTTTGCTGCCATTTCGCCGCGTTCGGCAGCACGAAGCCGTACAGGTCGTTAACCGGGATTCCATTCGTTTTCATCACATCCGCAGCCACGTCGTTCAGGATCCGGATGTCATCGAATCGGGCGCCCGTGCGGCTCATGATAGGAGTCGAGCTTGCCCAGACGAGCTTGGCGCCCGTGCCCTTGAGGATGGCGGCCAGGGCGGACAGGTTGGCGCGATATTCTTCCG
>CAIKKV010000605.1 GCA_903828035.1 uncultured bacterium | reverse complement strand
TCGGCCTTGCCTTCTTCATGGAGTATCTCGACACCTCGGTCAAGACCGTCCAGGACATCGAGGACTTCATCGGGGCGCCGATCCTGGGCGTCATCCCCCAGAAGGTGCGGGCCCTGAACGGCGAGAAGGGCGATGTGGCGCACGCCGAGGCGTACCGCGTCCTGAAGACCAACCTTCAGTTTTCCAAGAAATGGGCCCACGGGAAAGTGCTTTGCGTAACCAGCGGCGGAGCCGGGGAGGGCAAGTCCCTGACGCTCTTCAACCTGTCGTTTGTGTTCTCGCAGCTGGGCAGCCGCGTGCTGCTGATCGACGGCGACATCCGTCGGCCGACCCAGCACAAGATGGTGGGCCTGTCCAATCGCGCGGGCCTGGCCGACGTCCTGATGGGGCGCATGAAGCCGGAGGAGGTGATCCTGCCCACCTCCATGGAGAATCTCTCCTTCATGCCCAGCGGGCGGACGGTGAGCGGCATGCACGGGATCGTGGATTCCCCCCGCATCCGGACGCTGCTGGACGCCGTGAAGGGGCAGTACGACTACGTGTTCATGGATTCCCCCCCGATCCTGGGCGTGAGCGATGCCGCTGTCCTGGCCAGCGAGTGTGACGGGACGCTGCTCGTGATCGAACATCGCAGCTATCCCCGGGATGTGGCCGCCCGGGCGCGAAGCATGATCCAGAACGTGGGCGGCAATCTGGTGGGTGTGGTATTGAACAACATCAATATTCACCGCGACTATTATTATTACTACCACTATGTGGGCAGCTATGCGTACAAGCCTGATACGGCCGAGCCGCCTTCGGGTTCTTCGCGGAAGAGTTGAGGATTGATGAACGGAAGCGTCATTCGTTTCGCCGGCGCCCTGCTGGCGGTGTTCGTTCTTGCGGGCTGCGCAAGCCTGCCCCGCCACGCCGGCTCCGTGCAGCCGTATAAGCCGATCGTGGCGGCTTTGGATGGCGCCGCCGCGACTGCCGCCGGGGAGACGCTTCCGGCCCAGCGGCCTTCGCCCGATGTGCCACCCCCCCCCGGCTCGACCGTCGGCGCGGAGCCGGCCCTGCGGCTGCTGCTGGCCGGCGACCGGCTTGTGATCACGCTCCGGGTTTACCCGAAGACGGAAACTTTTGAAAGCGCCATCGACGAGAACGGCACCATTAACCTGGATCTGATCGGCCGGGTCAAGGTGGCTGGGAAATCGGCGGCGGAGGCGGAAAAGGCCATTGAAAAAGCGTATATTGACGGCCAGTTCTTCAAGACCGTCACGTGCGCCATCATTCCTCCCGTCCGTGAGTTTTTCGTCAAGGGCTATGTGATCCGGCCGGGTAACTATCCGATCAACCGCGCCAAAATGACCGTGCTGCAGGCGCTGACGATGGCCGGCGGATGGAATGAGTTTGCCGACCCGAACAAGGTCCGCCTGGTTCGCGGGGAGGAAATCATGATCTTGAACATTCCCAAGATTCAAGCCCGCTCGGAGATTGACGTTTTCATCGAGCCCGGCGACGTGATCGATGTGCCTAAGCGGTGGATGTAGCGGCCCCGAGGGGAGTCTTGACGCAAGGGTCGTAAACGATTAACATAGTCCTACAAACAGGAGATTGAAAATGCTCGTAAAAGAATTAATTTTTTCGGCTGTTATCGCATGCACGATCGGGATGGGCCAGGCCTTTGCCTCGACGCCGGCCGAAATGGCCAAGGAGGCCTCCGCCGCCGCCTCCGCCTCCGCCTCCAAGGCGGCTGCCTGGGCCGCCGAAGGCCACCAGAAGCTTCAGGCGATGGAGAAGGGGATTGTCGACCTGGAGGCCTTGATCACGAAATTGCAGGAGTCCGGCTCCGGCGATACGAACAAACTGGTCAAGGCGCAGAAGGATCTGGCGAAGCTGAAGGCGGCGAAGGCGCGGGTGGTGTCGTATGTGGCCAAGCTTGATGGAGCTTCCGCCAAGGCGGCGGCGGCGGCGGCGGCGGCTCAGGAGGCCCTGGCCCGCGCGACGGCTCCCGGCGTGAGCGAAGCGGACGCGCAGGCGGCGGCCGGACAGGCGTTGCGCCAGGCTTCCAAGGCCGCGCAGGCGAGCGGGGATGCCGGGAAGTTCCTTAACTTTGAGTCCGATTGGATCGCGAAAAGCGGGTTCAGCGATCTCGTCGTCCACGGCCAGGTGAACAACATGGTCACCATTACGACGACGACCGTGACATCGGTCCCGCCCACCACCACGATTCCCCGGCCCGGCCCCACGCCCACTCAGGTCGGTCATGGCCGTCGGGGCGATCTGTAGGATGGACTCCAACCGCCTGGAAGTTTCTGACCAGGTTCGGATCATCCTCGGAGTCCTGGGCGTCTACCTGATCCTGGTCGGCTTTATAGCCACCGCCTGGTCTGCCCGCGCCGCTTTCGGACAGCAGCGCTACGCGGACATCCTGATGAAGGACCACGATCCGGAAACCGAACTGCGCCTCGCGCGGCAGGCCTTCCGGGGATATTCACACAGCTACGCCCTGTGCATCCTGGCCGCGGAAGCGGCTTTCAAGGCGGCGGAATCGGCTACGGCTCCCGAGTCCGCTTCCCGGTTTTACAACGAGGCGGAGTATTGGGTCACCCGGGGGCTCGACCTGAACCCCTGGCTGATGGAATTGCATTATCTGAAAGCCCGCCTGCTGGTCAGGCGGGACTCGCCCGCGGCGGCCGTGACGGCCTGGCGGGACTATTCGGAGTGGCATTTCTGGGATCCCCGCAACCTGGAAATCCTGGCCCAGTTCCAGGAGGATGCGGGGCAATGGGACGAGGCGATGCGCACGATGGAATGGCTGAAACCCTGGCCGCAATATGACGCGATGCGCGAGCGGATTCGGGCAAAGCGGGATTCAGCTCCGGCGAAAACAGGGGCCAACCCGGTTTTGCCTTCTACTCCGGTTGAACCTGCGGCGGGCCGGCTTTAAGATCGGCTTCGACGACGCGCTTCAGAAGCTCCGACACCTGGGACAGGCCCGTGGACGGGATGATAATCGTATCGCGCCGCCCCCCCACATCTTCCGTGATCCTCAAAAAGCGTCCGCGCGGATTCTCCCGCAGGGAGAAAGAGAAGGCCTTCCTTTCCACTTGTACCTGTTCTGTGAATAGCTCGTTATCCATGGTCTACCCCCTTAACCACATCGACCCTATTGTCATCTTATTTGAATAATGGACGCCGCGGTGAAGTTTGTCAACCCGGGAAATCAAGGGGCTCCGGCAGGCGCTCGGGGGGCTGTTCCGCATTGCAAGGGAGGCTCCGCTGGTGTTAAATAAGCGGATGAAGGATCGCGACTGGATCGTGGTGACGGGCGCGCGTCAGCACAACCTGAAGAACATTACCGTGCGCATCCCCAGGCGCGCCCTGACGGTCATCACCGGCTTGAGCGGATCCGGCAAGTCTTCCCTGGCCTTCGATACGCTGTACGCCGAAGGCCAGAGGCGCTACGTCGAAAGCCTCTCCCTCTACGCCCGGCAGTTTCTTGATCAGCTCCAGAAGCCCGAGGTCGATTCCATCGAGGGGCTTTCCCCGGCGGTGGCGATCGAGCAGCGGTCCGGGAACGCCAACCCCCGCTCAACCGTGGCCACCACCACGGAGATCCACGATTTCCTCCGGCTGGTTTTCGCCGCCATCGGTAAACGGCATTGCCCCGCCTGCGGCCGGCCCGTCATCCGCCAGAATGCGGAACAGGTGGTGCAGGCGCTGCTGGGGCTTCCCGCCGGCACGAAGGTGCTGCTGCTGGCGCCCCTGCTCCGCGAGACGAAGGGCGACGGCAAGGCCGCCCTCGCGCTCGCCCGCCGCAAGGGGTTCATCCGCGTGCGCGTGGACGGCGTCGTGCACGAGCTGGACGCCGTGCCGCCCCTGGAGGCGAAAAGGAAACATGACATCGATGTGGTCGTGGACCGCGTCGTGCTGGGCGACGGAATCCGCTCCCGGCTGGCCGACTCGGTGGAGCTGACCCTGCGCTAGGGGGCGGGCCGGATGTCCGCCCTCACGGAAAAGGCCGCGGGGAGCTGGGATGAAACGGTTTTTTCCGAAAAGAACGCCTGCCCCCGATGCGGCCTCGTGTTCGACGAGCTCAAGGCCAGCCATTTTTCCTTCAACAGCCCCTACGGGGCCTGCCCCGACTGCCTGGGCCTGGGCACCCGCCTGCTATTCGACGAAAGCGTCATTGTTCCGGATGCGGCGCTGTCCATCAAAGACGGCGCCATCCAAGCCTGGAAGAGGGGCGGCCGGCGGCTGATCATTTACTACAACGGCTTGCTCCGCGCCCTGGCCAGGCACTTCGATTTTTCCCTGGAAACCCCTTACCGGGATCTTCCCGCCCGGATCCGGCGCATGCTCATGCAGGGGTCCGACGATGAAACCATCACCTTCGGCCGCTGGCGCGGAGCCGCGTGGCGGAAATACAAGAAAGGGTTCGAAGGCGTCATTCCCAACCTGGCCCGGCGGTTCGCCGAAACGGACAGCGAGACGACCCGCGAAGGATTGCGCCGCTTCATGATGAAGCAGCCCTGCGAGGCCTGCGGCGGCCGGCGGCTGAAGCCGGAAAGCCTGGCCTGCCGCGTCGGGGGCAAGTCCATCGCCGACCTCGCCGACCTCCCGGTCCGCGATGCGCTCTCGTTTTTCGACGCCCTGGCGCTGGGGGCGACGGAGTCCGCCCTCGCCGGCGAACCGGTCCGCGAGATCCGGGCCCGGCTCGGATTCCTCGACGAAGTGGGGCTGGATTACCTGACCTTGAACCGCGAAAGCGCCACGCTCTCGGGCGGCGAAGCCCAGCGGATCCGGCTTGCCACGCAGATCGGCTCCGGGCTGACCGGCGTTCTCTATGTGCTCGACGAGCCGAGCATCGGCCTTCATCCGCGCGACCAGGAGCGCCTCCTGAAAACGCTGTTCGATCTGCGCGACCTCGGCAACACCGTGGTGGTGGTGGAGCATGACGAGTCGACGATCCGGCAGGCCGACTACCTGATCGACCTGGGCCCGGGGGCCGGCCGTCACGGCGGCGAGCTGCTGGCGCAGGGCCCGCCGGCGGAGGTGCTGGCTGATCCGCGGTCCATCACGGGCCTGTACCTGAAAGGGGAAAAACGGATTCCCGTTCCGCCGGTCCGGCGGGAGCCCGGCCCGGAGGCGCTGACCATCCTGGGGGCCTCGGCCCATAATCTGCGGGGGATTGACGTGCGCATCCCCCTGGGCCTGTTCGTCTGCGTGACCGGCGTCTCGGGCAGCGGCAAGAGCACCCTGGTGGATGACATCCTGCGCAAGGCGCTCTTCCGGCGCCTGTACGGCTCGCGCGAGGCGCCGGGGGCTCACTCCCGCATCGACGGGCTCGAGCGGATCGACAAGGTGGTGGTGATCGATCCCTCCCCGATCGGCCGAACGCCGCGCAGCAATCCGGCCACCTACACCGGCGCCTACACGGAAATCCGCAACCTGTTCGCCGCGCTGCCGTCGGCCAAGGTGCGCGGCTACGGGCCGGGCCGCTTCAGCTTCAACGTCAAGGGGGGGCGCTGCGAGGCGTGCCGGGGCGACGGCTCGCTGAAGCTGGAGATGCAGTTTTTGCCCGATGTCTATGTCACGTGCGAGGCGTGCGGGGGGCGGCGCTTCAACCGGGAGACGCTCGAGATCCGCTACCGCGGCAAGACCATCGCCGAGGTCCTGGCCCTGACGGTGGACGAGGCCCTGCAGTTCTTCGAGGCGGTTCCCCGCATTGCCCGCAAGCTGCGGACGCTCCAGGAGGTCGGGCTGGGCTACCTGGGCCTCGGCCAGTCGGCCACCACGCTTTCCGGCGGCGAGGCGCAGCGGGTCAAGCTCTCGGCCGAACTGGCCCGCCAGGCCACCGGCCGCACGCTGTTCCTGCTGGACGAGCCCACCACGGGCCTGCACGCGGCGGACGTCGAGCGCCTGCTGCAGGTGCTCACCCGGCTGCGCGACGCCGGCAACACGGTTCTGGTGATTGAACATCATCTCGACGTGATCAAGTCGGCCGATTATATTATCGACCTGGGACCGGAAGGCGGCGACAGGGGCGGCAGGCTGGTGGCCTGCGGAACGCCGGAGGCGGTGGCCGCCTGCCCGGGGTCATTTACGGGTGTGGTTTTAAAAGCGGTTTTGAAACATGGTTAAGCGGACAGACAGGGGCCGGCTCTTTTTCGCGCTGCTGGGAATGATTTTCCTGCTGGCGGGAGCGGGCTTTGCGGCGGCCGCTGCCGATGTGGCGTCCCTTTCCCGGGGCGGTCGGGCCGCGATGGAGGACGGGCAGTACGACCTGGCGGCGAAGCTGTTCCGCGAGTGGCTGGCGGCGGTCCCGGCGGGGTCGCCGGCTTCCTGCGAGGCGCGGCTGGGCCTGGCCCGCGCGGCGTTCGGGCTCAAGGATTACCGCCAGATGCTGGAATCGCTGCCGGTCCCTGGGGCCCCGAAGCCGGGCCAGCCCCTGGCCGCCGCCTACCGCTATCACCGCGCCCTGGCCCTGCATGAGCTGGGCTCGCAGGACGAGGCGCTGGCGGAGCTGGAGGATCCCGATCTTGTTGCCGACACGGGGGCGGTGGCGGTCGACGCCCTTCGCCTGCGCGCCTGGATCCTGCTGCGCCAGGCCAAGTGGCCGGAGGCGGATAACGCGTTTTCCGCCTGGGAAGCCCGCCCCGGAGCCGACGCCGTCAAGGGCGCCAACATCCTGGAGTGGGGCGATGCGCTGCTGGCGGCCGGCCGGCCGCAGGGCGCGGAAGCCGTGCTCAGGCGGCTGCTGGATCGGCGCCCCCCGCCGGAGCTGGAGTGGCCGGCCCGCTACCGGCTGGCCCGCGCGCTGGCCGCGCAGGGGGCCGGCCAGGCGGCGGAGCTGGAGACGGGTCGGCTGGTGGTGCCCGAGGCGCCCTCCGCGGTCCGCCTGAACGCCTGGCTGCTGAGGGCGGATCTGGCGGATGGCGCCTCGAACGGCGCGGCCGCCTGCGGCGCGGCGTCGAACGCGGTCGCCCTCGCCCAGGGGCCGGCGGAGCGGCGGCGGACCCAGACGGCGCTCGGCCGCTTCCTTCTGAAATACGGGGCCGTGCGCGAGGGAGCCGAGCGGCTGCAGGCCATCATCGCCGCGGAGCCGAACGACTCCCAGGCGCCCGCCCTGCAGCTGGTCCTGGCCCGCGCGTTCCTCGATGGGGGGCAGGCCTCCGAGGCGGAGGCCAACTATCGCTATTACCTGGAAAGCTTCACGAATGAGGCGGGGATCGTGGAGGCGCGGGAAGGCCGCTCCTGGGCCCTGGTGGCGCTTTCGCGATTCGCCGAGGCGGCCGCCGAGTTTGAAAAAGCGGCCGGCCTGGCGGCGGAGCCGGCCCGGCGCGACCGGCTTCTCTACAAGGCCGGCGACGCTTATTTCGCCGACCGGCATTACCAGCTTGCGGCGGATCGCTACAAAGCCGTTCGGGACTCCGGGGCCGATCCGGTCCTCGCGTGCGAGGCGCGCTTCCAGCTGGCCGAAACGATGGCGCGGCTGGGCCGGGTGCCCGAGGCCCTGTCCGAAATGGCTGCGATCGAAAAGGAAGGGGCGCCCGGGCTGGGCGAGCGGACCGCCCTGCGGATCGCCGAACTGCGGCAGGACTCCGGCGCCCTGTCCGAGGCCCGCCAGGCGTACGACCGGTTCCTGGCGGTGTACACGAACAGCTCCAAGACCGCCACGGCGCTTTACAACCGCGGCCTGGTGGCCTACCAGACCTACCTGTTCGATCCGGCGATGGCCGATTTCCAGGCGGTGCTGGCCCGGTTTCCCGATCATCCGCTGGCGGAGAACGCCGACTATATGCGGGTCTGCGCGGCCTTCCAGCTCTATAACGACGGCCGGGCCGAAAGCCTGGCGCGGGCCTTCCTGAAGGCGCGGCCGGCCTCCGCCTGGGCGCCGCAGGTCCGGTTCCGCGAGGCGGAGTTCGCGTTCAACCGGGGCGCCTATGAAGAGGCGGAGACGAACTTCCTGGCCGTGGCGGAGGGCTGGCCGCAGGACAAGCTGGCCGGCGACTCCCTTTTCTGGGCGGCCCGCGCCGCCTCGGCCCGCAAGCAGTTCAAGCGGGCCATTGAAATCGACACCCGGCTGCTGAAGGAGTTCCCCGATCATCCCAAGGGGGTCGAGGCGCAGTTCTACCAGGCCGAGGAGCTGGGCAAACTGGGGGACTATGCCGGCGCCATTGCGTTGTTCGAGGAAGTGATCAAGCGCCAGCCCGATTCCTTCCTCGCGTTCGCCGCCCAGGGGCAGCGGGGGGAGTGCCAGTTCACGCTGGGGGCGGATGATCCGGCCCGGTTCGAGGAGGCCATCCGCTCGTTCACCGAGCTGTCGTCCAACGCCAAGGCTCCTTTTGAGCTGCGGCTGCAGGCGTCGTACCGGGTGGGGCGCGGCTTGCAGAAGCTGGGCCGGGTGGACGAGGCGTTCGAGCAGTACTACACGAAAGTCATCCTGGTGTTTCTGGAGGCCCGCCGGTCGGGCGTGCCGATGAACGAGTCGAGCGCGGCCTGGTTTACGCTCGCCGTCTTCGATGCGGCCTCCATCCTGGAGGGGCGCGGGCGATGGCGCCAGGCGGTGCGGCTTTACCAGCGGGTGGCGGACGCGGGGGTGCCGGCGGCGGATGACGCCCGGCGCCGGATGGAGACGATTCAGCGCGATCATTGGCGGTTTTTCTAAAAGGCGAGGACGCGGTTATGATGCAAGTGTTGCTGCAAGGCGGGCCCCTGGTGTGGGTGCTTCTGGCGGTGGGCGCGGTGGGGCTCCTGGTGTTCCTGGAGCGGCTGCTCCACCTGCACCGGGCCAAGATCCGCTCCGAGGATTTCCTGCAGGGCCTGTTCCGGAACCTGGAATACGGCCACGTGGAGGAGTCCCTCCGGGTGTGCGAGGAGACGCCGGGGCCGGTGGCCTACCTGGCGAAGACGGCCATCCTGCACCGCGACAACGATCCGGAGGCGTTCAAGCGCGCTCTGGACAACGGCGGCCGCGCCGAGATTTCGCGCATGGAGCGGCGGCTGCTGATCCTGGCCACCACGGCGCAGGTGGCGCCGCTGCTGGGCTTGCTGGGCACGGTGCTGGGGCTCGTCCGCGCGCTGCTGGTCATGAACCAGCGCGGGCCGCTGGTCCAGTTTTCAGACCTTTCCGGCTGGCTCATGCAGGCGCTGGTGACCACGGCGCTCGGGCTCCTCGTGGCCATTCCCGCCTATGGGGGCTACAACTTCCTGATCAACAAGGTCGAGAAGATCGTGCTGGATATGGAGCGGGCGGCCTCGGAAATCACCGCCTTCATCCAGGCCCAGCGCCTCGCGGGGGTTCGTCGTGAGTGAGGCCCCGCTTCACTGGCAGGCGCGCACGTTCGAGGCCTACCGGCCCCGGAACCGGCTCAACCGGAGCCTGGTGCTCGCGGCGCCCTGGCTGGATGTGGCCCTCCTGCTGGTGTTTTTCCTGATCGTCACCTCCCGCTTCGTGCTGCAGCCGGGCATCCTCATCCGGCTTCCCGAGGCCCCGTTCAATGCGGGCGCCTCCCCCTACGGGCTCGTGGCCGTGGTGGTCGTCCAGGAGGGGACGGGCGACACGGAGGAGGAGATCCTCTATTTCGACGATGCCCGCTTCGTGCTGAACGATCCCGCCTCCGGTGAAAAGGTGAAGGCGGCCCTCGGCCGGGCCGCCCACGACAAGCCGGGGCAGGCCATGATTATCGAAGCCGACCAGCTTGTCCGCCAGGGCACCATGATCTCGCTGATCAACCAGGCGGCGGCCGCTGGCATCGCGGAGGTGTACGTGGCGTCGCGGCCGGCCGCGCGCGGGGGGGAGGGTCCGTGACCGCCTCGTATTGCGATCTTCGGGCCGGGCGTGACTTCCTGGTCTCGGGTTCGGTTATCCTGCTGCTGGCGGCGGTGATGGTGCTGATTGCCGTGTGGTATGTGAAGCCGCGCGCCACGGTTCCCCTGCCGCCGGCGCGGTGTCGCGTCACGCTGATCCCAGCCGGTCTGGCGAGCACCTCGCTGGCCCCGATTCATTTTTCGCTGCCGTCCAAGATCGGGTTCAGCCGGACGCTGCGGCCCGGCGATCCCCGGCTCACCACGACGCTGGGCTCGCGTCCGGAGGATATCCGTTTTCTGCCGCGCGAGAAGAAGGCCGAGCTGCTGCTGCCCGCGCCGGAGCAGGCGGCGGCTCCGGCCTTCACCCCCTGGAGCGAGGGCGCCCCCGTGTTTTCGCCGGTCAAGCCGGTCCGGACGGGCTGGACGATGGCGGCGGAGCCGGTGGAGGGCGCGGAGGTCGTGCTGCCGGCTGATTTTCCCGCGGCGGCGCAGTGGCCGGCCCAGGGGGCCTGGTCCGCGGTCGTCCGCCTGGAGGCGGGGGCGGACGGGCGGGTGGAGCATGTGTTCCTGATGCCGCCGCCGGCGGAGCCGGCGGTGGCGGCGCGGCTGCAAGGGCTGATGCGGCGGGCGCGGCTGGGAGCGGGGGGCCGGGAGGGCCGGGTCAAGATCAGCCGGATGGAGCCCGCGGCGGGGGCGGACGCGGAAGGAGCGAGACCGTGAAAAACAAAGTGGATATAGTGGCCTGGTCGCGGCGCACCAAGGGCGCCCGCGTGGAGGCGTTTCTCAAGCGGCCGGCGGTGGATCCGGCGGCGGAGCGGACGGCGCGGGAAGTGCTGGACGATATCCGCGCCCGGGGCGACAGCGCCGTGCGCGACTGGATGACGCGCTTTGAAAAGAATGCCCCGGCGGCGGGGGAGTGGCGCGTGACGCCGGAGGCGCTCGCGGCGGCGGGCGCGCGGACGGATGCCGCGTTCAGGCGGGCGGCGGCCGAGGCGCACCGGCGCATCCGCGCCTTCGCCAAGGCCGGGCTCCGCAGGAATTGGCGGCTGGATGACGGGCACGGCGCGCGGTTGGGCGAGCGCTTTGTGCCGTACGACCGGGTGGGCGTGTATGTGCCGGGCGGCGCCGCGCCGCTGGCCTCCACCGTGCTGATGACGGTGACGCTGGCGAAAACGGCGGGCGTGCGCGAGATTGTCGCCTGCACGCCGGCCGGGCCGGACGGCCAGGTGAACCCCTATGTGCGGTATGTCCTGAAGCTGGCCGGTGCCACGGAAGTCTACCGGGTGGGCGGCATCCAGGCGATCGGGCTGATGGCCTACGGCACCGGCTCGGTGACGAAGGTCCAGAAGATCGTCGGGCCCGGCGGCGCCTTTGTCACGGCGG
>CAIKKV010000604.1 GCA_903828035.1 uncultured bacterium | reverse complement strand
TTTGCCGTGCCGACTGATCACGATCACCGTTCCGGTCCGCTCCACTTCCGCCACCAGCTCGGAAAAATGGGCCTTCGTCTCATAGATGCTGTGCATCGTCTTCATACAGATACTTTCCAAAATATAATCTGACTAGTCAAGTCAGGATTAACCATTTGTCTCGGGCCGGGCCCGCGTCTTCCCGAAAAAAAAGGCGGGCCGGGAAGTCCCGGCCCGCCTTTTGTCTTTTTAACCCCTGGCGTTACACCGAATAGGTGTTCGCCGTGGTCTTGCCGCCGTGCCCGGTCCAATCCACATGGAAGAACTGGCCGCGGGGCTTGTCCACGCGCTCGAACGTGTGGGCGCCGAAGTAGTCGCGCTGGGCCTGCAGCAGATTCGCGGGCAGGCGGGCCGACCGGTAGGAATCGTAGTAGTTCAGGGCCGTGCCCATGGCCGGCACCGGGATGCCCAGGTCGATCGCCGTCTTGATCACCTTGCGCCAGGCGTCCTGCGCATTGGCCGTCACCTTCTTGAAATACGGGTCCAGCAGCAGGTTGGCCAGCTCGGGATTCTTGTCGAAGGCGTCCTTGATCTTGCCCAGGAACCGCGCGCGGATGATGCACCCTTCGCGCCAGATCATGGCAATCTCGCCATACTTCAGGCTCCACTTGTACTCGGCCGAAGCCGCGCGCATGAGCTGGTACCCCTGCGCATAGGAGCAGATCTTCGAGGCATACACGGCGTCGCGCAGCGCCAGGACAAAGGCCTTCTTGTCGCCCTTGAACGCGGCCGCCGGCCCCGCCAGCTTGGAGCTGGCCGCCACGCGCTCGTCCTTGATGGCCGAGAGGCAGCGGGCGAACACCGCTTCCGCGATCTGCGGGATGCCGATCCCGAGGTCCAGCCCGGCCTGGGAGGTCCACTTGCCCGTGCCCTTCTGCCCGGCCGTATCGAGAATGATGTCGACCGTCGGCTTGCCCGTCTCCTCGTCGCACTTGGCCAGGATGTCGCGGGTGATCTCGATGAGGTAGGAATCCAGCACGCCGCGGTTCCACTCGGTGAACACCTTGTTCATCTCCTTGGCGCTCATGCCCAGGCCGCGGGACATGATGTCATACGCTTCGCAGATCAGCTGCATGTCGCCGTACTCGATGCCGTTGTGCACCATCTTGACGAAGTGGCCGGCGCCGTCGTTACCGATCCAGGTGCAGCAGGGAACGCCGTCCGAGGCCTTGGCGGAAATCGCCTTGAAAATCGGCTCGACGTGCTTCCAGGCCGCCGGATTGCCGCCGGGCATGATGGCCGGGCCGGTCAGCGCGCCCTCCTCGCCGCCCGAGACGCCGCTGCCGATGTAGAGCAGGCCCTTTTCCGCCAGCGCCTTGGCGCGGCGGACCGTGTCGGGATAGTGGGTGTTGCCGCCGTCGATCAGGATGTCGCCCTTCGACAGGAGCGGGGTCAGCAGGTCGATGAACTCGTCCACCGCCTTGCCGGCCTTGACCATGAGCATGATCTTGCGGGGGGCCTTGAGGCTGGCCACCAGTTCCTCGATCGTGCGCGCGCCGATGATCTTCTTGCCCTTGGCGCGGCCGTTGAGCACAAAGTCATCGACCTTGCTCACGGTGCGGTTGAAACACGCCACCGTGAAGCCCTTGGATTCCATATTCAAAATCAGGTTCTCGCCCATGACGGCCAAACCCACCAACCCAATATCCGCTAACTTCGCCATTGTTTTTGCTCCGTCTTTTTCTTTTCGCTATCCGTTATTCGCTATCCGCTATCAGCTATCCGCTATTCTTCTAAACGCCGCTGAACGCGTTGAACCCGCCGTCCACCGGAATCACGGCGCCGTTCACAAAACCGGCGCCGGCATCCGAGCAGAGGAACAGGAGCGTGCCGCCCAGATCCTCGGGCGACCCGAAGCGGCTCATGGGCGTGTGCTTGATGATGGTGTCGCCGCGGGGCGTCAGGGAGCCGTCTTCCTTGGTCAGCAGCGCGCGGTTCTGGTCGGCCAGGAAAAAGCCGGGCGCGATGGCGTTGACGCGGATATGCACCTTGGACATGTGCACGGCCAGCCACTGGGTGAAGTTGCTGATGGCGGCCTTGGCGGCGCTGTACGCCGGGATCTTGGTGAGCGGCGTGAAGGCGTTCATCGAGGAGATGTTCACCACCGTGCCGCCGCCGACTTCCGCCATCCGGCGGGCGAACACCTGCGTGGGGAGCAGGGTGCCCAGGAAGTTCAGGTTGAACACGAAGCCGATGCCCTGGGGATCGAGATCGAAGAAGGTGACCTGCCCCTCCGCCTTCTGCTTCAGGTCCTCGGGGAAGAGGTATTCCCTCGTCGTGGTGGCCAGCTTGTGGTTGCCGCCCGCGCCGTTGACCAGGATCGTGACCGCGCCGAAAGCCTTTTCAATCTCAAGGGCGGCCGCCTCGATGCTGGGCCGCTCCAGGACGTTGCAGGCCACGCCGATCGCCTGGCCGCCGTCCTTCACGATCTCGGCGGCCACGGCCTCCGCGGCCTCCTTGCGCAGGTCGAGAATGGCCACCTTGGCGCCCGCCTTGGCCAGCAGCTTGCACATGTACCCGCACAGCACGCCGCCGCCCCCGGTCACGGCCGCCACTTTGCCCTTCAAGTCCACATTAAACGGAAGTGTCACGCTCATTTGTTCCTCTTTCTATTGTTCTTCGAATAGGTCCTATACGCCCTATAAGTCCTATCTCTTATAGGAGCTCTTGCCCTTCTACCCCTGCCCGCCCAGCTTCTTAGGCGCATTCTTCAACCGGTAGAGAATCTCACCGGCCTTGGGAATGCACAGCACGCCCTCGGCCTCGCGGCCCTCATAATCCGACTTCTTCACCGTGGCCGGATCCAGGTAGCCCATGTTGATCTTCTTGCAGGTGGCCTCCGGAATGCCGGTGGCGAGGATCACCTCCACGCGCGGCTGCTCCACCCCGTTCTCGTAGGTGCCGATGCCCTTGACGTGCGTCGAGTGCGCCACCACGCCCCACGGATAATCCTTATACAGGTCCCACTGCTTCAGGAAGAACTCGAGGGTGTGGTAGCCGATCTTCTCGATCGTCTTGCCATGCTCCTCGGAGACCTCGGTGATGTGCGGGGCATAGATGATGACCTTGCCGCCGTCCGCCACCACGGGCTCGATCTTGTACATGCACTTGCCGCCCGTCCAGAGGTCGTCGTACATGACCGGCGCGCAGGACAGCACCGTGTGGAACGGCTTGTCATAATACTGGATATGCACCTGGTTGGAGAGATCGGCGGCGGCGCTCCAGGCTTCCTCGCTGGTTCCATAATAGAGGCCGGCCAGGTCGTGGCCCTTGACCACCATGCACAGCGCCCGGACCTCGACCGGCAGCAGCTTGGCGGCCTGGTCCACGGTCTTGCGCACCGGCGTCCACTTGTTGCCGATGATGACCGGGTTCGTGATGACGGCGCCCAGCCAGTGGAAGAAGTCGATGATCTCGCGGCCGGAGACGCCCGGGAACAGGTACTTGTTGCCTCCGGAGAAGCCCACCACCTCGTGCGGGAAGACCGGGCCCATGATGATCGAGATGTCGTGATCCAGCACCATCTTGTTGATGGTGATGTCGACATCCATCTCGAAGCGGCCCTCCGTGATCGTGCGCACCTGCGCCTTCGTCAGCGCCCCCACCTTCGTCAGCGCATCGGGGTTCTTATACTCATGATTGAAGAAGGAGGCCTTGGCGTACTTGGCCTTGTGCTCCTCGGCCGTGATGCCGACCAGCTTGTAGATGCGCTCCATGGACATGGGCGGGTGGGTTCCCAGCGCCACCAGGATGTCGAGCGTCTTGACGCGATGAGCCAGCTTTTCGTAGGCCAGGCGGAACATCAGCGGCAGCGGGCACGACCGGGTGTGATCCGGCACGAGCAGCAGCACCCGCTTGCCATCCAGGTTCCACGACGAAAACGCCTGGGCCAAATCCTTTGCATCGTTCCGTGGTGTGGTCAACTTCCGTATGGAACTGTCCAAATACTCATTGACTCCCACAAAAATCGCGTAACGCTTAGCTTCTTGGGCACTTGTGAACGCAGGCAAGGCAAGGCAAAGTAACCCTACCAAAACTAGACATGTACTTGTTTTTTTCACGACTCATCCTCCGCAAGGGTAATAAAGAAATCATGGGGTCCAATTTCAAAAACCTGTGATTTCGGCGGGTTCAACACAATACCAAAATTTTGGTCCATATCGTCGGCGTAACTCTGGAGCCGAATTCCCATACATGTTTCCTTTCGCTCAAGTCCAAGGAGGCAAATTTGCCCAAAGCTTAAGGATTTTGGT
>CAIKKV010000603.1 GCA_903828035.1 uncultured bacterium | reverse complement strand
TGGCTTGTCTTTCGGCGGCGGACACCGGAGTGATGCAGGACACAACACTTTTCCCCCCCATCAGCACCGTGCAGGCACGGCACCTGCCCTCGCCACAGCCATACTTCACACCAGTGAAGTGCAAATCCTCCCGCAACACTTCGAGCAGGGGACGGTCCGGTTCCGTGGTCACGGATCGTAATTGGCCGTTGACTGTGAATGTCATTGTCTTTTCCATATTTTTCATCTCGCTTTCACAGGACCCATCCATTATGCGCCATGAAACCAGCGCGTCAATCTTGGTCCGAGGTGTTTCCATGCCACCATGGGTCCCATTAGTCTCATCCGTCCCAGATGCATTTCCGCATACTTCCTATTAACTATCAGCTATTTACAACAGTATTACACCCCATGAATCAGAGGCTCTCCAAAAAACCTCAAATCCGGTCAGGAAAAAGTTCCAGAAACGAAGTTGACACCCTTACGCATGACTTCGATGATCCTGGCGATGAGCGCTATTTTATTGGGTTTGGCCCGCATGTTCAACCGATGCCAGTGGCATTTCCCCGGGGAAACAAGAGCCGTTGCGGCTCTTTCTTATCTCCTAATCACCTTGACCCTACCGGCTGCAGATGCGCCCCCGATCCACCCCGGAAGACTGGCCTCCGATCTCATCCACTCCGAGTTGCCGCTGATCATTGGCCACCGCGGCTACAGCAAGCTGGCGCCCGAAAATACGCTGCCGTCTTTTCGACTGGCCATCGGGGCACGGGCGGATTTGGTCGAACTGGATTATCATCCTGCGCGCGATGGATCGCCCATGGTCCTGCATGACGGATCATTGGATCGCACAACTGACGCCCGCATCCGCTGGCCCGGCCAAAGCCTGGCTCCGGGCGACCACACGGTCGATGAACTGGCACGCCTGGACGCAGGCCGCTGGTTTGATGCTGCATTTTCCGAAACGCGCCTCCCAACGCTAAAGCAGGCAATCGACACCATTCAGGCCCGATCCACCACCTTGATCGAGCGCAAAGCCGGCGACCCAGCCACATTGGTCCGTTTATTGAAAGAGTGGAACCAGACCGAAAAGGTGGTGGTCCAATCGTTTGACTGGGAATTCGTGCGCGGCTGCCGCGCACTGGAACCTCGTCTGGTCCTGGGCGCGCTCGGTCCGCCCTCGGAATTCAAAGGCCGAAAGCTGGATAAAAACGAGAAGCAGCTCAACGCCGATTTTATCAAGGCCATCCGGGATACAGGCGCCCAACTGGTGGTCTGGAACAGGGAGGTCACCGCCGAAAGCGTCGCCCTCGCCAGGCGCGAGGGATTGACCGTGTGGGTTTATACCATCGACGATCCAGCCCAGGCGGCGGAACTGGTCAAGCTGGGCATCACGGGCATTATCACCAACGATCCGGATCCCATCCGAACCGCGCTGGGACGCACTCCCATTGAGAACTCGGCGGCTTCAATCGAAAGGGGCATTCCGGGGCCTTTGCCCGGAAATCCCGGCAATATTTTCCTTGAGGGCGAATCGATTCTACTGAAGGCAAAAGTAGCTGAAAATGCGTCTGCATGGAAGGTGCTCGATATGGAGGGGCGTGTTTGCGGGCAGGGCGAAACCAAAGGCACGAACCGGCTCTTATTGCCCCATCTGGGCATTGGCTGGTACCGCGTCGAATTTTCAGATGCAGACCGAC
>CAIKKV010000602.1 GCA_903828035.1 uncultured bacterium | reverse complement strand
CGCCCGCGCCCTGCCGGAGCGAATTGCCACCCTGGCCGGAGGCGACGAGTCCGTGCGAACCAAAGTCGATGAAGTGGACCAGTGGCACAGGGATGGGTGGATCGTGCCCACAGAGATCGTCTCCACGCTCCTGACCAACGAGGCGGGTCGCGTGACGCGGATCCTCGGCGTCAGCCGGGATATCCGCGCACGAAGGCAGGCGGAGGCGACCATGCTCGCGAGCCGCAGGCGGCTCGAGGAAGCCCAGGCGCTTGCGAAGCTCGGAAGCTGGGAGCTCAACCTGGCCACGGGAGCGCTCTCCCGGTCCCCTGAAATTTTCCATATCCTGGAAAAGGACCCGGCCTCCTTCGGATCGACAATGGAAACGTTCATGGAAACGGTTCATCCCGACGACCGGGCGCAGGTGGAGAATGCCTTCCGACAATCCCTCACGACCCCCCAGCCTTGCGAAATCGACCATCGCCTGCTGATGGCCGATGGACGCGTCAAATGGGTGCGGGCGCTCTGGCAGACCGAGCTGGGCGCGGACGGCGCCCCCGTGCGCGCCTCGGGAACCATCCAGGACATCACGGACCACATGCTGGCCCGCGAGGCCAAGACCCTGACCGAAGCCAAGGTGGCGGCGGAATTGGCGAGCCAGGCCAAGAGCACCTTCCTGGCCAGCATGTCGCACGAGATCCGCACCCCGATGAACGCCATCCTCGGCTTCTCCCAGCTTCTAATGGACGACCCCGGCCTGAGCGCACGCCAGCGGAAGCAGATCGAAACCATCAGCCGCGGCGGCCACCATCTCATGGAGCTGATCAACGACGTCCTGGAAATGTCCAAGATCGAAGCCGGGGGGATGCAGGTGATCCTCGCGGAGGCGAATCTTCACGACCTCCTGTCCGATCTCGAGGAGATGTTCCGCCTCCGGGCGCAGGAAAAAGGGCTCACCCTCCGGATCGACCGGGCCGCCGGCCTTCCCCGCACCGTGATCACCGATGAAAAGCGGCTGAGGCAGATCCTGATCAACCTCCTGAGCAACGCCGTGAAGTTCACCCGGGCGGGCGGCGTGACGGTGCGGCTGACGACGGGTTCCTACACGGAAAACCGGCTTCGCCTCGTTGTCGAGGTGTCCGATACGGGCCCCGGCATCGCCGATGAGGAGTTGCCCCGTCTTTTCAATCGGTTCGAGCAGGCCCGGGCCGGCCAGGCCGCCCTGACGGGGACCGGCCTGGGACTCGCGATAAGCCGCGGGCTCGCGCAACTGATGGGCGGCGACATCACCGTCCAGAGCGCGCCTGGAGCGGGCGCCGTCTTTCGCGTCACGCTCCCCGTCGGAATCATCGAACGCTCGGCTCCCGGTCCGCAGAAGCTGTCCCGGCGAATCCGCAGCCTGGCTCCGGACGAAACCCGCCGCAAGGCGCTTGTCGTGGACGATATTCCCGATAATCGCGAAATCCTAATCCTCATGCTCACCCGCGTCGGCTTCGAAATCCGAAGCGCGAACGACGGCGCGCAGGCAGTCGCCCTCGCCGCGGACTGGAACCCGGACATTATCCTGATGGACATCCGCATGCCCGGCATGGACGGCTTCGAGGCGACCCGGAGAATCCGGGCCCGCGAAAAGACGGAGCACGTGCCCATCATCGCGATCTCCGCCAGCGCATTCGAAGAGGATCGCTTGCACGCGCGGGAGGCCGGGGTCGACGACTTCCTCTCCAAGCCCTTTCGCTCCGACGACCTGCTCCAGAAGATAGGGCTTCTGCTCGGCGTCCGGTACGTGTACGAGGGCGATGAGTCAGCCTTGCAGTAAGCGTTTTTGAAACCTGATCCAAGCCTTGCGCCGATGGCCACGATCCCCTGGCTGGTCTATTTTCTAAAAAGACAGGGCGTTTCCTGCCTGAACGGCCACTCAACCTGACCTGTGAGGTGCACCTATGAAGCGGAACCATGAAAGCGCGACCCTTGATGCGGAACGCCCCCTCCTATTCATCCCCGAGCCGCAGGAGGAACACCACTGGCTCCTGCAACTGGAGGGCGAATGGACCGTGGAGGTCGAGATCCTGCTCGAACCGGGACAGCCGTCGATGCGGTCCAAGGGAACCGAAAGCATCCAAGCCATCGGCCCTTTCTGGATTGTGGCCGAAAGCACGGGAACCTTCATGGACAAGCCGTTCCACGGCGTCATGACGCTCGGCTACGACGCCTCGAAGCAGCGGTATATCGGCACCTGGGTCGACTCCAGCACCAGCCACCTGTGGCTCTACGACGGCACGCTGGAGGCGGCGCAGAATCGGCTGACCCTTACCGGCGAAGGCCCGAGCGCGGTCAACCCCCGGAACTTCGCCAAGTTCAGGGAGGTGATCGAGCTGAAAAGCCCCGATTACCGGACCTTCACCTCCTCCATGCGGCAGGATAACGGCAAATGGGCCGTTACCATGATCAACCACTACCGCCGCATCCGAGGTTGAGTAGAAGTTGGCTTCATGCCCTTCATGTCCTTCATGGTGTTAAAAAACCAGACAGGATTAACAGGATTAACGGCGGGGAACCGCCATGTCCAAAATCCACTCGGGCGCCTTAAATCCGCTTTAATCCCGGTAATCCTGTCAAAAACACGGCCATGGACACGGCGGTCCCCCGCCGTTAAGGGTCATGCGGCCGGCGCGCAGG
>CAIKKV010000601.1 GCA_903828035.1 uncultured bacterium | reverse complement strand
TCGCCTATTACCTGCAGAGCGAGTCGTCGCTGCAGTCGGCCGGCGCCCCGGAGATCGTCAAGCCGGCCTCCTTCAATCCGCGGAGGGCCGACCTCCACTTCCGCCTCTTCAACGTTTCGCATTTCATGGCGCGCAGTCCGGAGGTCAGGGAGGGCTTTGCCGCCCTGCCGGGCTGGACGGTGCTGCGCGAAGAGGCCGGCTGGACGCTCTTTGCCGTGCCGGGCGACCACCGGTATGTGCATATTCCCCGCTTTCAGCCCGTGGGTGTGATGACGACCCGCTGGAAGGAGTGCGGCCTCGAATGGCTGTATACGGAGGAGGCGCTGGAGCAGCCCTTCGCTTTCCTGGCGCCTGGCAGTCGGGCGGCGAAACGCTTTCCCGGGCCGGTTCTGACGGAAGAGCAGTTCCGGGTGTGGCTGGCGGCAAAGCGGGCCGGAGAGCCGGTCCCGTGGGCGTCGGAAAAAGGGTTGGGAGTGCCGACCCAGGGCGGCCAGGTTCGAAGTGAACGCATGCGGGACGGGCGGATCGACTTTGACACCGCCGCACCGGGCCAGCCGCATCTGGTGGCGTCGATGTACGACCCCGACTGGCGGAGTTCCGAGGGGACTGTCTTTCAGGGCACTCCCGGCTTTTTGCTGATCTATCCGGACAAGGAGAAGGTGGAGCTGGCGTACGGCCGTTCGGCCTGGGTCGGGGCGGGGCTGGGGCTGGCTTGGGTCGGCTGGCTGATCTGGGCGGCGATGGCCTGGCGGCGCCGCCCGCGCCGGCCGGCAGGGGCTTGGCGCGCGGGGCTGCTTAAGATGATGGACGCCACGCTGGGGCCCCTTGCGTGCCGGTTGGCGGGCTTTTGGAGGCAGCCGGCGGCGCCGGCGGCCGCTTCGTCGCGCATTCTGGTCATCCGCCCCGGCGGCATGGGGGACATGATCCTGCTGATTCCCGTTCTGAAACGGCTGATGGCGGCTATTCCGGATGCGGCCGTGGAGGTGGTGTGCGAGCGGCGGAACCGGGAGGTGCTGTCCTTATCGGGCCTGCCGGTGACGATCCTCGAAGCGGACGCGAGGCCGCTCCAGACCTGGTGGCGGCTGCGGCGGGGCGGGTATCGGGCGGTGGTGGATACGGAGCAGTTTCACCATTTGTCGGCCCTGCTGGCGCGCGTGACGGGGGCCCCGGTGCGGATCGGGTTCAAGCTCAATCCGCTCCGGAATCCGCTCTACACGCACCTGATCGCCTATGACATGGACGGGCACGAGGGCGTGCAGTTCATGCGATTGCTGGAGCCGCTCGGGGCGGCGGGGGCTTATGAGGCGGAAGGCTGCCTGAAGCCCGACTGGAGCGGCGTGAGGCCGGCCATCCGGGAAGAGCTGACGCACCTGGCGGAGGGCCGCCGGATCGTGGCCCTGCATGCGGGTGGGACGCGGATTGAGAAACGGTGGGGAAGCGACCGGTTTGGCAGCCTGGCCGCCGCCTTGATGCGCGAGTCCGGCGTGGCCGCCGCCTGGGTGGGCGGGCCGGAGGACCGGCTGGAATCGCAGCAGGCGGCGCGGCTGGCAGGGGCGGGTGAGGGCCGCCAGATGGATGGGGCGGGACGGCTATCCCTGGCAGAGACGGCGTGGATCCTTTCCCGGAGCGGCGTGTTCGTGGGCGGCGATTCGGGCGTGGCGCACCTCGCGGTGGCGCTGGGGGTGCGGACGGTCGTGCTATTCGGGCCGGGCGATCCGCTCAAGTGGGGTCTGGAGGATGCGCGGCATCGCGTGATCCGCCAGAAGCGGCCTTGTGCGCCCTGTGCGCTGTTCGGCTATCAGAAATCCTGCCCGGACCGGAAATGCCTCCGGGAAATCGGGGTGGCGCGGGTGAAGGAAGCGGTGCAGGGCCTGCTGCCGGATCCGGACGGGATCAGCGCCTGACGTTGCCGGCGACCGCGGCGGCCGCGTTGTCGTGGATCACCTTGTAGATGGTTTCGTTTTCACGAACCATGCCGAATTGTTCGCGGACCAGGCGCTCGACAAAGCGGGGGTCGGTCTGGAAGAGGTTCTGGCGGTTCTGGAAATCGTGGATATGGGCCTCGATCCCGTGGTTCTTGGCCAGCAATTCTTCTTTTTTCTGCTGCAGGGCGCTCATGCGGGTGTATTCGGGAACGAAGATGTACAGCACGCCGATGGCCGTCACGATGATCACCACACCCACTGACGCCCTGAAAATAAAGGTCCAGATATTGTTCATGAACAGAGTAGGGTTCCCGTTATTTGAGGTTAGTGTATCGCGATGCGCGGTGGGTGCAAGGGAAAAAAGAGGCAAAGGGGAAAATAGTCCACAAAAAAACAGGCCGCCGGTTGCCCGGCGGCC
>CAIKKV010000600.1 GCA_903828035.1 uncultured bacterium | reverse complement strand
GTAGAGGAAGCCGCGGCCGATCCAGCGAAAGGGGGCCGACAGTTGAAGGCTGAACTTCCACAGCTCGATCCGCCAGGCAACCGTTCCCGCGGCATCCTGTTGCACGGCTTCGCTGATGCCGATGCCGGGGATGACGGAGAGGGTCCGCTGCATGAGGGGCGGGAGCAGCGGCGCGACAATCCGCAGCAGCGCAAAGAGGATGGCGGCGGCGATCAGAAGCCGGAAGAGGTGTTTTCGCCAGGAGTGGTTCTCGCGGTAAATGAAGGAGAAGAGCAGCGCCGTTCCCGCGATGATGAGGAAGTGGGAGCGGTAGCCGGCCAGCCCCACCAAGGCTAGTCCGCCGAGCATCAGCGGCCCGGATACCAGGACATGGGGGAAGCGGAGCGGGATGAGGACCATGACCCCCAGGCCGATGGCGGTGCCGAGGAGGGAGAGCGCCGGAATCCGGACGAGGGTGGTTTGCAGGGCGGAGGCTTCCACTTCCTGCATATCGCCGAGCGAGCCCTGGAGGTACGGGGTCAGCTCCAGCCGCCCGCCGGACTTGCCTTCGATCCACTGGGCCAGGAACGGCAGCAGGCTGCCGGCCGTGAGCAGGAGAAAGGCGGTTTTCCACTGGCGTTCGCTCAGCGGCTGGCGGGGGGCGGTCCAGTAGAACAAGGCGGCGATGAAGAGGAGGAAGTATTTGCCGCCGCCCCATTGTTCGCTGCCCAGATAGCGGATGCCCGAGCCGCGCATCACCATGATGATGGTGATCACGGCGAGGTAGAGCAGCAGGAAGGAGGAGGAGGACTTGTACGTGTCATGGCGGAGGGAGTCGGGCTGGACGATCAGCCGGTGGATCAAAATCCAAACGGACAGCCCGCCGGCGAGAAACGCGTGAAGGGTGAGCGAGTTGGGGAGCATGGGAAGGGTCAGGTCCGTTCCGAACAATCCGATGGTGAGCATCAGGAGCCACGCGGGGGATTGGATCAGGAGAGGGACAAAGAGCAGCGCGGTCAGGATGGCCAGGAGGGGGAAGTTGTTCTGGGCCAGGGCGACCAAACTGACCGTTATCGTGCCCAGCACGATGACGATTTGAAGGAGTATGCGCTGTATGTGGAACACGGAGGAAATATTCATGGGGCTGCGGAAGCGGGGGCGCGCGCGGGAAGCAGCCGGCTCAGAAGAGTCTGGATCGGCTGGGGGGCGCTGGATCGGAGGGCCTCCACAATCACGCGGCCGGATTCGGACCGCGCGAGATGGAGGCGGATAAAGAGGATCAGTAGCGCGCCTGCCGCAAGCGCCACGGCCAGGCGGGGCCAGGCCGTCACCGAATCGGGGCCGGCCATCCGGGCGAAGGGAAGCGCAACGGCGGCCAGCGCCAGGGCGGCCAGCGAGAGGGGAAGCATCGGCCGGATGAGTGCGAGGCGGCTGGTTTTGAGCTGTTCCGCAAAGGCGCCCAGGCCGACGGGAAGCGCGATCAGCGGGGCCAGCGTCACGCCGGCGGCCACGCCCGGGAGGCCCCACCGCCGGCCGATCAGCATGCCCGTGACGCCGAGAAGCGCGGTCAGGGTCAGCCAGGGGTACAGCCGCTCGGGCCGGCCGAGGGCGAAGAGCCCGGCGTGCGTGGTCCGGATGAGCGGGTGGAGGAGGAAGAGGAAGGCGGTGATCCGCATGACCGGCGCGGCGGGAATCCACTGCGCCCCGAACACGTAGCCGAGGCACTCGCCCGGAGCGAGGGCGAGGACCAGCCCGCAGGGCGCCAGGAGCGCCGTGATGGCGTAGACGCTGGTCCGGTAGGCTTTCCAGAAGGACTCGGGCCTGTCCTGCAGGCGCGATAGGCTTGAGATCAAAACAGGCATAAGGGTGGAGTCGGTCAGGTTGGTGGCCAGCAGGCGCGTGCTTTGCGTCCGCTGGTAGAGTCCGAGCTGCGGGCCGGCCAGCACCCGCCCGAGGACGAGCGCATCAGCCGTCTGGGAGCCATACGTCAGGAGGTCCAGGCCGAGAAAGCGCCGGCCTGAAGCGATCAGCGGCCGCAGGGAGGCCCAGTTGAAAAACCGGCGGGGGCTCCAGTCGCACGACGCCCAGGCGCCGATCAGGGTCAGGAAGGGGGGCAGGAGCAGGTAGAGCGCCAGCGCCCAGTAGCCCCAGCCCGCGGCGGCGGCGGCCACGACAAGGGGCACGGAGAGCGTCAGGGAAACAATCTGGATCCGGGCCAGGCGGTCGAAGTGCATCTGCCGCCGGAGCAGGGCCAGGGGGATGTTGGCCATGCCCGCGATGGCGTTGCCGGCCAGCAGGACCAGGGTGAGCGCGGTCAGCTCCGGCCGCCGGTAAAACCACGCGATCGCCGGCGCCAGCGCCGCCAGCACGAGGATTTCGACGAGGATCACCGATGTCATGAACCAGAAAAGGGAGTCGAGCCCGCTTTCATCGAGCCGCTTCGACTGGACAAGCACGTTGGTTGAGCCCTGGTCCTGGAGAATGGCGAATACGCCGGTGATGGCCGTGACGATGGCCACCAGGCCGAAGTCGTCGGGCGTCAGCCGGCGCGCCAGGAAGACGCCCAGCCCGAGGCGGAAAAGCAGGCTGTAGAGATGGGAGGAGAACGTGGAGGCGACCCCCCGCAACGCCCTCGCCTTGATCTCGCTGTTCTGAAGTTGAGAGGAATCGTTCAATAATGACGGTTGATCGAGAGACTCCGTCCCCGTGGATTATGCGGGAAAAGGGCCGATTCCATGGATTTTCGAAATCGGCGACACCTGAAAATTAAAGCACAACGGGGAGGGATTGGACAAGGGAAAAAGGGCCGCCGGAGCGCGCGGCCTGTTCTCGTCTCACGCGCGGTGGAAGACGCCGTCGGCTTGCAGCAAATGACCGGTGACCGGGTCCGCGAAACCGGGCTCCAGGGAAACCAGGGAATAGCCCTTTTCCCGGAGCAGGCGGATCATGGCGTCAAGCAGGATCTCACCTTCGTAAAGGGGGACGAGGGACATTTCCATCTGGAGGGTGTCGATGCGGGCGAGCGCGCGTTCCGCGCCCTTGAGGATCTGCCCTTCCGCGCCCTGGGCGTCCAGCTTGAGATAGAGGCGGGCGCCCGCCGGACACGCCGTGTCGATCAGGGAGTCCAGGGTCCTGACCTCGATTGTCTCGCGCCCGATGCCGCGGGATTCCGGGGCCGCTTCCAGGTGGGCGGGGAGCATCGGGAGCAGGGAGCTGCTGACCGAATTGCCGGCCAGGTGAATGTCGGTGCGGATGTTGGCCTCGCCCAGAGCGTAGGGAAAGGCCGACCATTTCCGATCCTTTCCGGCGTTTTCCCTGAGCTTCTGAAAGGCCTTGCTCAGCGGCTCGAAGGAGAGGATGTCGCCGGTGAACCCCAGTTCGTTCCTGAGCTCCAGGGCGTATTGCCCCTCGTTGGCGCCCACGTCGAGAACCCGGTCGATGGCGTAGTCGGCGAGAAGCTTTTTGCGCCGCGCCAGGCCGTTGGTGGCGGGGGTGACCCGTGAGACATCGACGCCCCTTTTCCACAACCATTTCCGTAAGCCATGCAGAAGAGTCATGAAGCTCCTTCCCGGGTATAAAGCGATTCAAGTTGTTGTGCAACGGCGTCCGGCGCCACCCGGGCCTCCCAGGCGGCGAGGGCGGCGGAATCCACGCGGAAGGGCCCTGCCCGCGCGATTTGGAGCATGGCCTCCGCCACCTCCCGCTCGTCGCGCACGTTTTTCACCCAGCCTCCGGGAAGGGCGTCGAGCGCCCAGCGGACGCCTCCCACATCCCCCGCAATCACGGGGATGTCGAGCGAAAGGGCTTCGGCCATGGACATGCCGAAGGTTTCCGTGAGGGCCATGTGGACAAGAAAGTCAACCTCGTCCGCCAGGGTTTTGTGCAGCACGGCGTGCTCTTCGAGAGGGCCGCGGAACTCAAGGCCGGGGAGGGTGAGCCCGTGGCGGTTGGCCCAGGACCAGGCCGGCCCGCCCTCGTTGAGCCCCACGCCGAAGAGCAGCAGCCGGGCGCCGGGAAGGCGTTGTTTCACCCGCTGGAAGGCGCGGATAAGCGTGGTCGTGTTTTTGATGCGGCCCCAGGCCGCCACATCGGCGAAAACCGGAGCGGCGGAATCGCGGCGCCGGTTGCGGGCTTCCCGGAAAGGGCGATAAAGCTCGGCGGGCAGGGGGTTGGGAATGACGTGCAAGGCCCCGCGGTAGCGGAAGACACGCCGGAGATGGGAGGCGACATCGGGCGAAACGGCGATCAGCGAGCGGGCCCGGCGGGCGATCCGGGCCGTCATGAGAAGGCGCTGTAGCGCGGCCAGCTGGCGGACCGGGTTCCACCCGCGGTTATACCATTCGTAGAGCAGGGCGGTGTCGTGGACGGTAATGTGGCAGGGAAGCCCCGAATCCAGGGCGGCCAGGGCGTGGCCGGTCTGGGTCCAGTGGCCGTGGATCACGTCGGGCCGGACCTCCCGGATGGCGGAGGCCAGGGCGGCGCGTTCGGTGCGGAACTGGTCGAGGGTCGCCCGGAAAGGCCCCGGCCGCTGAGGGAGCTGGATCACGGTCAGGGCCGGCCCCGTCAGGGTCAGGGGGGCGGCGAGGCTCTGTTCCAGGCAGAAAAGGGTGACCCGGTGGCCGCGCCGCAGGAGCGCCGGCAGGAGGTTGCCCACCGGCGCATTGCGCTGGCCGCCGGCCTTGAGGGCGGCTTCCCGGCAGGCCTGATCCAGGAAGGGGGCGGCGGTGGCGGGATGGAAGGAGCAGGCGAATCCGATGTGCATAAGTCAGCTATTGTGAAACGGAGCCGGAGGGGGGGCAAGGTTTTTTTTAGCGAGATTGACGCGAGGGGCTGAAATTGGTAAAACTAGACCTTTTGGAGAGCGGATGATGCAGGTGCCATTGCTGGATTTGAAACCGCAGTACGCGCCGCTTCGCGAGGAGATCCGGAAGGTTCTCGACGAGGTGTGCGAGTCGCAGCATTTTATCCTGGGCCCGCGGGTGGAGGCTTTCGAAAAGGAGGCCGCCCGCTACTGCGGCGCCGCCCATGCCGTGGGCATGTCGTCCGGCACGGATGCCCTCCTGGCCGCCCTGATGGCGGCGGAGGTGGGGCCCGGCGACCTGGTGCTCACCACGCCCTACAGCTTTTTCGCCACGGCCGGGTGCATTGTCCGCCTGGGCGCCATCCCCCTGTTTGCGGACATCGATCCGGCCACCTTCAACCTGGACCCGGCCCAGGCCCGCCGGGTGGCGGGGGCCCCGCCGGCCCGGTTCCGCGGCCGGCCGCTCAAGGCCTTGCTGCCGGTGCACCTGTACGGGCAGTCGGCGGACATGGACCCCCTCCTGGCGCTGGCGCGCGAGCGGGGCCTGGCGGTCATCGAGGATGCCTGCCAGTCCATCGGGGCGGAGTATCCCTCCGCGGCCGGCCCGCGCAAAACCGGGGCCATGGGCCTGGCGGGCTGCTACAGCTTCTTTCCTTCCAAGAACCTCGGCTGCTTTGGAGACGGCGGGCTGGTGACCACCCGGGATGCGGCGTTCGCGGAGCGGCTCGCGGCGCTGCGCAACCACGGGTCGAAGGTCAAGTACCACCACCTGATGGTGGGCGGCAACTTCCGGCTGGATGCCCTGCAGGCCGCCGTGCTGAGCGTGAAATTGCCTTATCTGGACGGCTGGCATGCGAAGCGGCGGGCGAACGCGGCGTTTTACGACGCGGCTTTTGCCGGCACGGCCGTGACGGCGCCGCCGTGCGCGTATCGCGGGGCGGGCCTGGCCCAGCCGCACATCTACAACCAGTACGTGGTGCGCGTGCCGGAGCGGGACCGCGTCCGGGAGCGGCTGACCGCGGCGGGCGTGGGCTGCGAGGTCTATTATCCCGTGCCGCTGCATCTGCAGGAGTGTTTTCGGGATCTGGGGTACACGGCCGGCGATTTTCCGGAAAGCGAACGGGCGGCGGCCGAGACGCTGGCGATTCCCATCTTTCCCGAACTGGCGGAAGCGCAGCGGGCGGCCGTGGCGGAAGCCGTGCTGGCCGCCGTGCGCTGAGCGGGCGGGACTTTTGACAACGACAAGCAAGGAACAGGATTTATGCCCAATACGGTTTTGATCGGCGCCCAGTGGGGCGATGAAGGAAAAGGCAAGATTGTGGACGTGCTGAGCCGCGACGCCGACGTCGTGGTCCGCTACCAGGGCGGCAGCAATGCCGGGCACACCATCGAGATCGGCGCCGAGCGCTACGTCCTGCACCTGGTGCCCTCCGGCGTGCTCTACCCCGGCAAGCTCTGCATCATCGGGAACGGGCTCGTGGTGGACCCCCTCGAGCTGGTCAAGGAGATGGGCGAGCTGGAGGCCCGCGGGGTCAAGCTCGCCGGCCGCTTCTTCGTGAGCGACCGCGCCCACATGGTGCTTCCCCTGCACCGCAAGCTCGATTCGGCCCGCGAGGGCCGCGCCGAGGAGGGCCGCAAGCTGGGCACCACCCAGCGCGGGATCGGGCCGACCTACGCCGACAAGGCGCACCGGGCCGGCATCCGGATGGGCGAGTTCCTGCTGGAGGGGTGGGAGGCCCGCGTGGCCGCGCGCGCGGCCGAGTCCCCGGAAACGGGCGATCCCGCCCCCATGCTGAAGGCGCTGGGCGAGGCCGCCGCCGTGCTGAAGCCCTACATCGCCGACACCACCACGATGCTGTACGACGCCTGGGCCGCCGGCAAGAGCCTCCTGTTCGAGGGCGCCCAGGGCACCCTGCTGGACATCGATCACGGCACCTATCCCTTTGTGACCTCGTCGAGCTCCACCGCGGGCGGCGCCAGCACGGGCACCGGACTGCCGCCCAAGGCGCTCGGCCGCGTGGTCGGCGTGATCAAGGCCTACACGACCCGCGTGGGCGAGGGGCCGTTCCCGACCGAGCTGCTCGACGCCGAGGGCGAGGGGCTGCGGCAGCGCGGCCGCGAGTTCGGCGCCACCACGGGCCGCCCGCGCCGCTGCGGCTGGTTTGACGCCGTGGTCGGCCGCTACTCCGCCCGGGTGAACGGGGCCGACTTCTGGGCCATGACCAAGCTCGACGTGCTGGACGCCTGCGCGGTCATCAAGGTGTGCGTGGCCTACGAGTGCCGCGGCAGGCGGATCGAGACGATCCCGGCCGACGCGCGCCTGCTGGCCGAATGCAAGCCGGTCTACGTGGAGTATCCCGGCTGGACGTGCGACACGGCCCATGTGGGCCGCTACGAGGACCTGCCCGCCGCGGCCCGGCACTACGTGTCCGAGCTGTGCCGCCTGACCGGGGTGCCGCTGGGCATCCTGTCGGTGGGCCCCCGCCGCGAAAGCACGTTCCGGATTGCGCTTTAACTATGGCTGAAACGCCCGCCAACATTCCGCGCCACGTGGCCATCATCATGGATGGCAACGGCCGCTGGGCCAGGCAGCGCGGGCTGTCCCGGTCAAAGGGGCACGAGGCCGGCGCGGAATCCGTCCGCGCCGTGATCCGCGCGTGCCGCGAGGAGGGCGTGAAGGTTCTGACGCTGTACGCGTTCAGCGTGGAGAACTGGAACCGCCCCCTCGACGAGGTGAACGGGCTGATGTCGCTCCTCGTCCGGTTCCTGAAGGCGGAGGAGGCGCTGCTCCACGAGAAGCGGATCCGGCTCAGCGTGATCGGCCGCATGGAGGACCTGTCAATCGTGGTGCGCGAGGGACTGAACCGGGTCATGGACGCCACGGCGAACTACGACGAGGGCCGGCTGATCCTGGCTCTCAGCTACGGGGGCCGCACGGAGATCGCGACGGCCGCCCGCCGGATCGCGGAGGAGGTCCGGGCCGGCCGGCTGGAGCCCGCCGCGGTGGACGAGGCGCTCTTCGCCCGGTACCTGTACGCGCCGGATGTGCCGGATCCCGACCTGCTGATCCGGACCAGCGGGGAGCTGCGGCTGAGCAATTTCCTGCTCTGGCAGCTGTCGTACGCCGAGTTTTATTTCACCCCCGTCTTGTGGCCGGATTTCCGGGAGGAGCAGTTCCGGGAAGCCCTGCGGGAATATGGCCGCCGTCAACGGCGGTACGGAGAGGTCGAGCCGGGGGGCACGTTATGAAAAAGAGAGTCATCTGCGGCGTCGGAGTGGGCGCCCTCGCGATCGCGGCCCTGTTCTACCTGCCGCTGTGGGCGGCGTTCATCCTCATGCTGGCGCTCAGCGTCGGGGTGATGAGCGAGTTCTACGCGCTCTTCCAGGCGGCCGATCCGCCGTTTCCCGTTTTCAACCGCTACGGCACCGCCTGCGGGCTGGCCCTGCTGACGGTCGCCTTTTTCGATTCGCTGCCGAACTGGCCGACCCCCGCCTGCTCCGACCTGCAGAACTGGGAGCGGTTCGTCGTGTTCATGTCCATCGCCATCATCATGATCCGCCAGTTTCCCCAGAAGCTCAACACGCAGCCCGTCATGACCATTACGGGAACGCTGTTCGGCATCTTCTACGTGGCCTACCTGCTCACCTTCATGCTGCGCCTGGCGATCAGCTTTGATTCGGGCGTGTCGCTGACGTCGACGCTCGGCCCCGCCGGCCGCTTCCTGGTGCTGTTCCTGCTGGTGACGGTCAAGATCTCGGACTCCGGCGCCTACTTCGTCGGGTGCCGCTTCGGCCGGCGCAAGCTGTTTCCCCGGATATCGCCGGGAAAGACCTGGGAAGGGCTGTTCGGCGGGGTGGTCGCCGGCATGGTGGCCGGCTTTCTCCTCTTCGCCTTCACGGGCCACGCCGCCGGCGTCTGGTGGGTGCGCCAGTTTGGCAGCGTGACGCTGAACGCGCTGGATATCCTCGCCCTCGGGTTCATGCTCACCATCCTGGGAGCCGTGGGCGACCTGGTCGAGTCGCTCATCAAGCGGGCGGTGGCTGTCAAGGATTCGGGAACGATCATTCCCGGGCTGGGCGGCCTGCTGGATGTGTTCGACAGCCTTTTGTATACGGCGCCGGTCCTGTACTTCTACGTGAGGGCTTTTGCGTGTTGAAGCGCCGGGTCGTCATCCTGGGCTGCACCGGCTCCATCGGGGAAAACGCCCTGAGGGTGGCCGAGGCCCTGCCCGGCGTGATCGAGATCGTCGGCCTGGCCGTGCGCACCAGCTGGAGCCGGGCGCTGGAGACGGCCGTCCGGCTGGGGGTGCGGGAGCTCGCCGTGGAGGACCCGGCCGCCGCCCGCGCCTGCGCCGCCGCCGCGCCCGCCGGCATCCGGGTCCGGTCGGGCCAGGAGGGGCTGGTCGGGCTGGCCACCCTGGAGGGCGTGGACCTGGTCCTGTGCGCCGTGGTCGGCATGGCCGGCTTCCAGCCGGTGCTGGCCGCCGTGAGCCGGGGCATCTCCGTGGCCCTGGCCACCAAGGAGGTGCTGGTGGGCGGGGGCGAGATCGTCACCGAGGCCTGCCGCCGCACCGGCGCGCGCCTCCTGCCGGTGGACAGCGAGCACAGCGCCATTTTCCAGTGCCTGGCCGGCGCGCAGCCCCGCGACGTGGGCAAGCTCATCCTCACCGCCTCGGGCGGCCCGTTCGCCTTCCGCCCCGAGGTCGATTTCGAGCGGATCACGGTCGAGGAGGCGCTGAATCACCCGCGGTGGCGGATGGGCCGGAAGGTGACCATCGACTCGGCCACGCTCATGAACAAGGGACTCGAGCTGATCGAGGCGCGCTGGCTGTTCGATATGCCCCTGTCGCGGATGGAGGTGGTGCTGCACCCCGAAAGCCTGGTGCACTCCCTGGTGCAGTTCGTCGACGGCAGCCTCCTCGCGCAGATGGGCCCCCCCGATATGCGCTTCGCCATCCAGTACGCCCTCACCTGGCCGCAGCGGATGGACGGGGGGCTCCAGCCGCTGGAGCTCGGCAAGCTGGGCGCCCTGCACTTCACGAGCCCCAGCCCGAGCGCTTTCCGTGTCTCGGCCTGGCGCGCGAGGCGGGCCGGGCGGGCGGCACCCTGCCGGCCGTGATGAACGCGGCCAACGAGGTGGCGGTGAACCAATTTCTTGACAAGCGCATCCCATTCGCGGGAATCTGGCGCCTGACCGGGGCCGTCATGGAGCGCCATGCCAGCCGGCTGCATCCGTCCCTAGGGGACATCCTGGAGGCGGACGCCTGGGCCCGCCGCGAGGCGGAGTCGATCGGGAAAACCATGTAACCAAACCCCTGCGGGGGTTGAAAGCGGGTGTTGAATGGACGGGACCTTGTTGCACACGATCTTCTCGAATGTGTATGCCGGACTGATCGTGGTTCTGGTGTTCGGCCTCTGCGTCTTTGTTCACGAGTTCGGCCATTTCCTGGCCGCCCGGCTTTGCGGGCTGGTCGTGGATGTGTTCTCGATCGGGTTCGGCCCCGCGCTCTGGAAGCGGAAGTCCGGAAACCTGGTCCTGCGCGTGGGCTGCATCCCGCTGGGCGGCTATGTGGTTCTTCCCCAGCTCGACCCGACCGGCATGGAGTCCGTCCAGGGCGAGGGGGGGCAGCCGCCTCGCACGCTGCCGCGGGTGGCGGTCTGGAAGAAGATCGTCGTCTCCCTGGCCGGCGCCGCCGGGAACATCGCGTTCGCCTTCCTGCTGGCCTGGATCGTCTACGCGACGGACCGGCATCCCATGTCCGTCCTCGAAGGGGCCCTCGTGGGCGGGGTCGAGACGAACACCGTGGCCTACGCCGGCGGCCTGCGCGAGGGCGATACGGTCCTGGCCGCCAACGGGGCCCCGGTCAAGACGTGGAACGACTTCGTCCAGATCTGCTCGCTCAGCGAGTCGGTTGACCTGCGCGTGCGGCGGGCCGATGGCGCGGAAGCCGGGATGACGCTGATGACCAGCACCAACGGGAACCCGTTCAACATCCGGATGCTCGAGGGCGTGGAGGCCGGCTCGATCTGCAAGGTGGGGCTGGTGGAGAGCGGCTCGATGGCGGAAAAGGCCGGCGTCAAGCCGGGGGATGTGATCAAGACGTTCAGCGGCCGGATCGTGGCTGGCCGCGGCCACCTGATCGACATGGTCCAGAAACGCGAGGGGCAGCCGACGGGAATGACCATCGAGCGCGATGGCGCCTTGCTGGACATGAGCGTCACGCCGGTGCTGGACCCGCAGAACAAGATGGTGCGGCTGGGCATCCAGTTCGCCTCCACCACCGGAACGCCGCTCGAGCAGATCAGGCAGGACGTGACGGGCATCTTCCGCCTGCTCAAGGCGCTGGTGACCCGGGGGCAGGCCGCGAATGCGGCCCAGAGCATTGGCGGCCCGGTCAGCATCTTCGCCGCCTTCTGGCTCTATGCCAAGGCCAGCCTGCTCCTGCTTCTGGGCTTCGCCCGGTTCCTGAACGTGAACCTGGCCATCCTGAACCTGCTGCCGATCCCGGTGCTGGACGGCGGCCACGTGGTCTTCGCGCTCTATGAGGGGATCGCGCGCCGCCCGCCCGGCGAGAAGGTCGTGCGGGTCCTGATCAATTTCTTCGCGGCCCTGCTGATCGCGCTGGTCGTGCTGCTGTCGTTCCGGGACCTGAAGACCATCCGGCGGATCGCGTCCCTGATGAAGGATTCCCCGCCGGCGGGAGCCAAGCCATGATGCCCTTTCCGGCGCCCCGGCGGCCGACCCGCCGCATCCAGGTCGGATCCGTGGCCGTGGGCGGCGGCGCGCCCGTCTCCGTCCAGACCATGGCGAAGATCGATACGCGGAAGCCGGCGGACGTTCTTGCGCAGGTCCAGGCCGCGGCCCTGGCGGGATGCGACATCATGCGCGTGGCCGTGGCCGACGAGGAGGCCGCCCGCGCCCTGGCGGTCATCACGCGCGGCAGCTCCATTCCCGTGATTGCGGACATCCACTTCCGCCACACGCTGGCCCTGATGGCGCTGGAGGCCGGGGTGGACGGGCTGCGGATCAATCCCGGCAACATCGGCAGCGCGGAGCGGGTGCGCGAGGTGGTGCGCGCGGCGCGGGAGCGCCGGGTGCCGATCCGCATCGGCGTCAACGGCGGCTCGCTGGAGAAGGAGATCCTGGCGCGGTTCGGGGGCCCCACGCCCGAGGCGCTGGTGGAGAGCGCCCTGGGCCACGTGCGCCTGCTGGAGGAGGCGGACTACCGCGAAATCAAGATTTCCGTCAAGGCGTCGGATGTGCCGCGGACCGTCAGGGCCTACCGCCTGCTGGCGGAGAAGACCGACTATCCTTTGCACCTGGGCGTGACGGAAGCCGGCACGTTCCTGGCCGGCACGGTCCGGTCGAGCCTGGGCATCGGCATCCTGCTGGCCGAAGGCATCGGCGATACCATCCGGGTGTCCCTCACCGACACGCCGGTTCGCGAAGTGCAGGTCGGCTTGGAACTGCTCCGTAGCCTCGGCTTGAGGCCGCCGGGCCCCAGCGTGACCTCATGCCCCACCTGCGGCCGCACGCGCATCGATGTGGCGGGCATCGCCGCCCGCGTGGAGCTGGAGCTCGAGGCGTTCTGCCGGGTTCATCCGGGGCCGTACCCGCGGGTGGCCGTGATGGGCTGCGTGGTGAACGGGCCCGGCGAGGCGAAGGAGGCCGATATCGCCGCGGCCGGCGGCGAGGGGCAGGGCGTCATTTATGTGCGCGGCGAGCCGGTGGCCCGCGTCCCCGAGGCGCAGATCGCCGCGGCGCTGATGGAGGAAGTGAAGCGGTGGGGGAAAAAGGAAACGCATGAATAAACCACTGAGACGACTGGTGAGCCGGCTTCCCTTTTTTTATCCGCTCCGCAATTGGAGAACCCTGCGACGGCAGGAGGAAGAGCTGCTGGCCTGGGAGAAGAAAGGGCGGCCGGTTCCGCCCCCGCACCTGGCCAAGCAGCAGGCCCTGGTCGCCTATGCCAGGCGGTTCGGGCTGACCGTCCTGGTCGAGACGGGAACGTATTACGGCGACATGGTCGAGGCGATGAAGCGGCACTTCGACCGGATCATTTCGGTCGAGCTGAGCCGGGAGCTCTTCGCGCAGGCCCGGGAGCGATTCGGGGGACAGCGGAAGATCGAGCTGGTTTGCGGCGACAGCGCCGTCGAAATCGAAAAGATCGTGAAGCGCCTGGATCGGCCGGCGCTGTTCTGGCTCGACGCCCACCACTCCGCCGGGGTGACGGCCAAGGGCAGCACGGATACGTCCATTTGCGAGGAGCTGGGGCACATCCTCCGGGATTTCGGCAGGGGCCACGTCGTGATCATTGACGACGCGCAGTGCTTCGGCAGGGACCCGGATTATCCGAGCATCCCGGAGCTCATCGACTTTGTCAGGGCAAGGGCCCCGTCCGCGGAGATCGCGGTTGAGCAGGATGGCATCCGGATCACGCCCGGGAAGCCGGCATGAAGTGGACATCAAGGCTGGGCCAGCTGAACTGGATCCTTTCCAGTCAATTCGGAGTCGACCCGCGCCGCTTCCTGGGCGCCCTGTGGGGCCTTCCCTTCTTCCTTCGCGACTGGGCCCGGTTTCGCCGGGGATTTTCCGGCCGGATTGGCCTGAAGCCCTGCCTGCACGACCGCCAGGAGGAAGCGGGCGTCACCGGGAGCGAATATTTCTGGCAGGACCTGATGGTGGCGCGCTGGATTTTCGAGAGCAAGCCCGCGCGTCATGTGGATGTGGGGTCCCGGGTGGATGGGTTTGTGGCGCACGTGGCGAGCTTCCGGCAGATTGAAGTGCTGGACGTGCGTCCGGTCGCCCGCGCCGTGCCGGGGGTGGTGTTCAGGCAAGCCGACCTGATGAGCGCCGATTCGGTTGGCGCGTTGCTGGCGGAGGGGGGTTGCGACTCGCTCTCCTGCCTGCACGCGATTGAACACTTCGGGCTGGGCCGCTATGGCGACCCGGTTGATCCTTCCGGGTATGAGCGCGGGATCGCCAACCTGGCGCGGTTGCTCAAGCCGGGCGGAACGCTCTATCTCTCCGCCCCGATCGGCCGGGAGAGGGTGGAGTTCAATGCGAACTGGGTGTTCGATCCGCGAACGCTTCTGCGCTGCACGGCGGCCGGCGGTCTGACGTTGCAGAAGCTGATGGTTATCGATCGGTCGGGCGGCGTGCGGGAAGCGGTGGCAGATGCGGAAGGCCTCGAAGAGTTGGCGCACGCGGATTACAGCCTGGGTGTTTTTGTCTGTAAAAAATAGCGCCGCCGCCGGTCGGACAGGTGGTTTCGAGGAAGGAAACGCAGGACCATGCACATCCCGGACGGATATCTGGGCCCCGCCACAAGCGGCGCTTTTATGGTTCTCATGATTCCCCTGTGGGTCGCGGCCTCGCGGATCGTCAAGAAGACGTTGAACGCCAGGCAGGTGCCCCTGCTCGCCATCGGAGCGGCGTTCAGCTTCGTGATCATGATGTTCAATATTCCGATTCCCGGCGGGTCCACGGGGCATGCCGTGGGCGGCGCGCTGGTGGCCATCCTGCTCGGCCCCTGGGCCGCGATGATCGCCATCACCGTGGCGCTGGTGATCCAGGCCCTTCTCTTCGGAGACGGCGGCATCACCGCCCTCGGCGCCAACTGCTTCAACATGGCGGTGGTGATTCCCTTTGTCGGGTACGGCGCCTACCGCCTGATCGCGGGCGGCTCGCCCCTTGAGTCGAAGCGGCGCGTGATCGCGGCGGGCATCGCCGGGTATGTGGGCCTGAACGCGGCGGCGCTCCTCGCGGGCGTGGAGTTCGGGCTGCAGCCGGCGCTCAGCCAGTCGGCGGCCGGGCAGTCACTCTACTGCCCGTACGGCCTCCGGGTCGCCGTGCCGGCCATGGCGGGGGAGCACCTGCTGGTCTTCGGGTGGGTGGAGGCGCTGGTGACCGCGCTCGTGATCAAGTATATGCAGAAGCAGGCGCCGGAGCTCCTGGGCCGGGAGGCGCGCCCGTGACCACCACGAAGAAACTCGCGATCGCCCTGGGCGTGCTCATCCTGCTTTCTCCGCTCGGCCTCCTCCTGCCGGATCACTTCAAGGCCGGCAGCGCCTGGGGCGAGTGGGGGCCGGAGGAGCTTCGCGCGAAGGTGGGCTATGTCCCCCGGGGGCTCCAGAAGTTCGGCGAGTTGTGGAAGGCGCCGCTTCCGGATTACGCCTTTAAGGGCTGGGAAGAGAAGGGCCAGGCAAGACGGAGCGCCGCCTATGTCTTCTCCGGAATCGTGGGCGCGGCTCTCGTGGTGCTGCTGGCGTGGCTGCTGGGGCGGGCCCTGGCCGGGAAGGACAAATGAAAACCGGCGCCGATTTTGTGGACCGCTCGATCCGGGGCGCGCTGGCGTTCTTCAAGGAGGCCCTCTTCGCGGAGGAGACGGCGGCCCTCCCGGGCGTCCTGCAGGCCCTGGAGCCGCGGGTCAAGATGGCGACGGTTCTCCTGGCCCTTCTCCTGGCGCTGTTCACCCGCAGCATGGCGGTGCTGGGCGTGCTCTACCTGCTGACCCTGCTGCTGGCGGTCCTGTCCCGGATCCCTTTCAGGACATTCCTCCTCAGGACGTGGGTCTTCATTCCGCTGTTTTCTCTGATGATCGCCGTGCCGGCGCTCTTCAGCTTCGTCTCGCCCGGGGAAGCGGTCTGGTCGGCGGGGCCACTGAGCGTCACCCGGCCGGGCCTTGCGGCGGCGGGCTTCTTTGTCGGGCGGGTCCTCACGTCGGTGTCGCTCACCGTCCTGCTCAGCATGACGACCCGCCATTTCGAGCTGCTCCGGGCGCTCCGCTTTTTCCGCGTTCCCCAGCTCTTCGTGATGGTGCTGGGCATGGCTTACCGCTACATTTACCTGTTCGTGGAGATCGTGGAGAACACCCACCGCGCCATCCGGAGCCGGGCGGGAGCCGGCATGCACTATGAGAAGGGGCAGAAAATCGTGACGTGGAATATCGCCCAGCTCTGGACGCGCTCCTATTCGCTCAACGAGCAGGTCTACAACGCGATGGTCTCGCGGGGCTTCCGGGGCGAGCCGGCGGCGCTGGAGCACACGCGGACCCGCCCCCTGGACTGGCTGTGGCTGCTGGGCTCGCTCGCGGCGCTCCTGCTCCTGGCCTACGCGGAGCACAGGAGCCAGGCATGACGATGAACCCGCCCAAGCGACTCTTCGAGTGCCGGAACGTCCACTACGCCTACCAGGGCCGCTTTCCCGCCCTCGGCGGCGTGGACCTGACCATCGACGAAGGCGAGCGGATCGCCCTCCTGGGGGCCAACGGCTCGGGGAAGTCGACCCTGCTCACCCTGCTCGACGGGCTCCTGTTTCCCGATCAGGGAACAATTAAATATCGGGACAGGGAGCTGGCGGAGGGCGTGTTTGCGGACGAGGCCTTCTCCCTCGCGTTCCGCCGGAGCGTGGGGCTGGTCTTCCAGAATCCCGATGTCCAGCTGTTCTGTCCCACCGTCCGGGAGGATATCGCCTTCGGCCCGCTCCAGCTGGGCGTCGACCGGGAGGCGGTGAAGGACCGCATTGCCCGGCTGGCCGACACGCTGGGGATCGGCGGGCTGCTGGACCGCTCGCCGCACCAGCTGAGCGTGGGGGAGAAGCGGAAGGTGTCGTTCGCCACCATCCTGGCCATCGAGCCCGACGTGCTGCTGCTGGACGAGCCCACAGCGGGGCTCGACCCCCGCACGGCCACGCACCTGATCGAGATGCTGGCGGAGTTCACCCGCGCGGGGAAGACCGTGGTCACGGCCACGCACGACTTGCATATCGTCGAGGAGATCGCCGACACGGTCTATGTCTTCGGGCAGGACCGGCGGCTGGCCGGGAAGGGGAAAACCGGCGAGGTGCTGGGGAACGGGGAGCTGCTGCAGGCCAACAACCTGATCCATGTCCACGCGCACCACTCGCAGGACCACCGCCGCTACCGGCTGGGCGGCTGAGGAGGGCGCCTGGATCGCGGCGCGCAAGGGATAGCGCCCTACCTGCCGCCTGCCGGCGGCGGAGCCGCGAGCTGGTAGACGCGAAGGCGATTGATCGTTCGCCCTGTCACTTCCGGACAGCCCCGGAACATCTTCTGTTCGGCGGCGGAACCGTTCCAGACGAAGTAGTAATTCACGCCCAGCCGGGCGAGGGCGGCGGGCACCTGGTCGGTGGGGATGTCTCCCTGAGCCCCGAAGTAGCGCAGCCGCATCTGATAGGCGATGCTGAGGGTTTTTCCCCACTCGCGGTTGGAGGCGACGTTGCCGTGCAGGGCGGTTTGCTTCCGGAGCTGCGTGATGATCGCATGTTCGCGGCGGGAGGCCTTTGCGCCGCGATAGCGGCGCGCGGTTTCAAGCGCGGGCTGGGCGGCGATGGAGAGCGCAAGAATCAGGACGGCCGCGGTGTATCGCCGGCCGGTCAAGACGCCCTTTTCCGCCAACCGCTGGAGCAGCTGCGCGCCCAGGAAGGCCAGGAGGATCGGGCCGATGAACAGATAGCGGTCTTCGACCGTAATGAGGACGTAGCCGGCGGTGTAGAGCAGCAGGGAGAGCGGCGGGGCGGCCTCTCCACCCGGCCGCAGGCAGCGCCGCCCGGTTCGCAGGCAAACAAAACCGGCGGCCGCCAGGATGAGCGGGGCCAGGAAGGCGTGGGTGCTCAGCTTCCGGATGGCCAGGAGGGCGTTTCCGGCCACGAGGCGCGCCTGATAGGTCAGCCTGGCGGTGGCGCCGGTGGCCTTCCAGGTTGAGCCGCGGAGGGCGGACGGCTCCTCCCAGATGCTGGTGGCGCGCGAATCCAGGGGCGCGATGAACCCCTGGTAGAGCATCGGCTGTCCCCGGGAGCCGGGCGCCATCACGGCGTAGTTATAGGCCCCGGAGGTGGACACGGTCAGGCGGTCGTATTTGTTCGAGAGCACGAGGATCCAGCTCCCGGCCAGCACGCCGAAAACAGCCATGCCCAGCGCGTAGCTTCGAAGGACCGCGCGGCGCTTGGCGGAGTCTTCCGCGCCGAGCCCGAGCAGGGCGGCCACGAGGGTGTAATGGGCCAGGAAAAAGTAGAATCCGTACGCCTTGGCGAAGTAGGCCAGGCCGCCCAGCATCCCGCAAAAGAGGGCGTTGCGCCGCCGGTCGAGGAAGCGGGAGTCGAAGAGGAGGCTGAAGTACCAGACCAGCAGGCAGGCCATGAGGAAATCGGGAGTCACGGTGAAGAAGGTGAACAGCCACAGGACCGGCAGCAGGGCCGCCAGGGCGATCGCGCGCAGGCGGTCGGACAGGCCGAACCGCAGGGACAGCGCCTGCAAGCCGGGTATCGTGGCCAGGCCGATCAGGATGGAAAGCACTTTGCCGGCCAGGACCGGCTCGATCCGGAGCGCCAGGAGCGGCACGAGCGCCCAGGAGAAGAGGGGCCCCCAATACCCGTTGAGGGCGCCCCGCCAGTCGCCCGCCAGATAGCGGCCGGCGATGGAGAGGTAGGAGATCCCGTCGGGATTGATCCGGTAGCGGAAGCCGTGCAGCAGGGCGAGCGCCCCCAGCACATAGAGCAGCGAAAGGCAGGCCGCCCAGCCGCGGGGGGACCGGAGCCAGGCGCGGAACGGGTTGCTCATCCTTCCCTCCTTCTCTGGAATCACTTCTCTCGGGAGCGGTTTTGATCGGTTTCCGGAAAACTCGCGGCCAGCTCTTCCAGGCTGGCAATGGTGAAGTCGGCCAGCGGGCCGTACTGGCTGTTCCGCTCGTTGAGCAGCAGGCAGGTCCGGGCGCCGGCCTGCTTCCCGCAGGTCAGGTCGTCCCGGAAATCGCCCACCAGGAGAACCTCGGCGGGCTTCAGTCCCCATTTTTCACAGATATGCAGGGCCGGGGCGGGGTCGGGCTTGAACGTGGGAAACGAGCGGGTGAGGATGACCGAGAAGGTGGTGTGCAGGTGCGCCTGCAGGTGGCGCACGGTCTTCTCGGTGTTCCGGGTCAGGATCGCGCGCGGAATGCCGCGCCGCTCCAGCACGCGCATGAGTGCCTCCGCGCCCGGCTGCAGCTGGAGCCTGAAGCGCCCGTCCTCCTCGATCTCCTCGATGATGTCGAACGCGGCTTTCCGCCGCTCGTCCGGCCACCCCCGGATGACGGCCAGGATGTCGCCCTCGGGAATGCCCAGCCGCCCGCGCATGAGCGCGAAGTCGATGACGGGGACCGTGAGCGTTCCGTCCATGTCGAAGATGACGCCCCGGATGCCGGCGACCGGGATCATGATCAGGACGGCTGCGCCAGGAGCGCGTTGATGGACGTGGCGGCCTTGCGGCCTTCGCCCATGGCCAGGATGACCGTGGCCGCGCCCAGGACGATGTCGCCCCCGGCGTAGACGCGGTCGAGGGAGGTTTGGCCCGTCGCCTCCTCCACGATCAGGTTGCCGCGCCGGTTGACGGCGAGGCCCGGCGTGGTCTGGCGGATGAGCGGGTTCGATTCGTTGCCGATGGCCACGATGACGGTATCCACCTCCATGATGAACGCGCTGTCCGGAACCTCCACGGGCCGGCGGCGGCCGGACTCGTCGGGCTCGCCCAGCGTGTAGCGGACGCACTCCATGCCGGTCACGAGGCCGAGCTCGCTGCCCAGGATCCTGCGCGGGTTCTGGAGCATGTGGAAGAGGACGCCCTCTTCCTTCGCGTGGCTCACCTCCTCCACCCGGGCCGGCATCTCGGCCTCGGTGCGGCGGTAGACGAGGTTCACCTCCTGCGCCCCGAGCCGGACCGCCATGCGGGCCGAATCCATGGCCACGTTGCCGCCGCCGAGCACCGCCACCTTGCGCGACTTGAAGAAGGGCGTGTCGGCACGGCCGGTGTCATAGGCGCGCATCAGGTTGGCCCGCGTCAGGTACTCGTTGGCCGAGAAGACGCCCACCAGGTTTTCGCCCTCGATGTTCATGAACTTGGGCAGGCCGGCGCCGGTGCCGACGAAGACAGCGTCAAAGCCGTCCTTCGAGATGAGGTCCTGCAGCTTGCGCGTGCGGCCGATCAGGAAGTTGGTCTCGATCACCACGCCCATCGCCTTGAGCGCGTCGATCTCCTGCTCGACGATTTTCTTGGGCAGCCGGAACTCGGGAATGCCGTAGAGCAGCACGCCGCCGGGCTTGTGAAAGGCCTCGTAGAGCGTCACGGCGTGGCCCTCGCGCCGCACGTCCGCGGCCACGGTGATGCTGGCCGGGCCGCTGCCGATGACGGCGACCCGCTTGCCGGTCTCGGGCTTGACGGCCGGCCTGGGGCCGCCGCCGGCGGCGCGCTCCAGGTCGGCGGCATAGCGCTCGAGGCGGCCGATCGAGACGGCCTTGTCCACCGACTTGAGCGCCTTGCCCACGGTGCACGGCTCCTGGCACTGCACTTCCTGGGGGCAGACGCGGCCGCAGACGGCGGGGAGCAGGCTGTTGCGGCGGATGATGGCGATGGCCTCGGCGTCCTGCCCGTCGGCGATCGCCTTGACGAAGGCGGGGATGTCGATCCGGACGGGGCAGCCGTTGACGCAGGGGGCGTTCTTGCATTGCAGGCAGCGCAGCGCTTCGAGCCGGGCCTGGGCCTGCGAGTAGCCGAGCGCCACCTCGCCCATGTTGGCGCGGCGGTCTTCCGCCGGCTGGGTGGGCATGTCCTGCGGGGGAATGGCCATGCGGTCGCGCGGGGAGAGCCGCTTGCCCTGGAGGGCTTCGAGGGCTTTTTCAGCGTCCTGGCGGAGAGAGTCGGGGGTGGCGTGGCTCACGGCTGGCCTGCTTTCTGAAGCTTGGCGGCTTCCAGGTCGAGGTGGCACTGGTGGTGGGCGGCCTCCTCGTGGTTCTTGTAGGCGCGCAGCCGGCGCATCATGTTGTCGAAGTCGACCTTGTGGCCGTCGAACTCCGGGCCGTCCACGCAGACGAACTTGGTTTCGCCGCCCACGGTGACGCGGCAGCCGCCGCACATGCCGGTGCCGTCGACCATGATCGTGTTGAGCGAGACGAGGGTGGGCACCATGAACGGGCGGGTGGCCTCGGCGCAGAACTTCATCATGATCGGCGGGCCGATGACGACGCACTGGTCGGGCTTCGGGTCGCGCTGGCAGACCTCCTTGAGCGGCTCGGTGACCAGGGCCTTGCGGCCGTGGGAGCCGTCGTCGGTGGTGATGATCAGCTCATCGGCCAGGGCGCGCATCTTGTCCTCGAGGATGATGAGGCTCCTGTTCCGGGCGCCGATGATGACGATGAGCCGGTTGCCGGCTTTCTTCATGGCCTGCACGATGGGGTACAGCGGCGCCACGCCGATGCCCCCGCCGACGGCCACCACGGTTCCGAACTTGTCGATGTGCGTGGGGCGGCCGAGCGGGCCGAGGATGCTTTCGATCGAGTCGCCCGCCGCCTTGGCGCCCAGGATGTGGGTGGTCTTGCCCACGGTCTGGAAGACGAGCGTGATGGAGCCCTCGGCCGGGTCGGCGTCGGCAATGGTCAGGGGGATGCGCTCGCCGAAGTTGTTGTCGGCCTGGACGATGACGAACTGGCCGGCCTGGCGCTCCTGCGCGATGAGGGGGGCCTCGACGCGGAGCAGGAAAACGTCTTCCGAGAGCTGTTCTTTGTGGAGGATCCGGTGCATGTGTTCTTTCTGGTTTATAACTCGAAAAAGCGCTTGGCGTTTCCGCCCTCCAGCATGGCCTCGATTTCCGGGCTGAACCCCAGCGCGCGCAGATCGGCCAGCGTCTCCTCCTGGGCCACCCAGGGGGCGTCCGAGCCGAAGAACACGTACTGCGGCCCGTGTCTTTCAATGATATCCCTGATTTCCGCCGCGGGCAGATAGCGGAACGACCACGATAGCTCCATGTGGATCGGCCGGCCGAAGAACCAGCGGCGGACTTCCTCATAATCGTACCACGCCCCCAGGTGGGAGGCCATGAATTTCAGGCCGGGGAAGCGGTCCAGGACGTGGACGATCCGCTCGGGGCTGCAATCCCCGTCGCAGGGATAGGAGATGTCGAATCCGGTATGGGCCGCCAGGAAAAGCCCTTCCTCTTCAAGGGCGGCATAGAGCGGCCACACGGCTTCCTCGTCAAAAACGAACCCCTGGTAGTAATTGTGGAGCTTGATGCCCTTGAAGCCCTCGCCCTTGATGGCGCGGAGGTGGTCGCGGAGCTTCGGGTCCCGCGGGTGGACGGAGGGGAAGGGGATGATGCGGTCGGAGCGCGCGCTCCGGCAGAAGGCCATGATCGGCTCGAACTGGTCGGGCTTGGTGGCGATGTTGAGCAGGATGGACTGGTCCACGCCGGAGCGGTCCATGGATTCCAGGAGCGCGCCCAGGGTCCCGTCGAGCACATGTTTGGAGCCGCCGCGGTATTCGATGGACTCGAGGGCGCGCGCGGCGATGGCGTCGGGAAAGGCGTGGGTGTGGCAGTCGATGATCATGGCCGGGTCTGGCTGAGCGCCTCCGTGGCGTGGCGCCCGGCGCGGAACACCGCGAGGTTGGAGGCCACCACGGCCTCGCCCTTGCGGGTGAACTGGGCGGTGATGGCGGCCTCGAGCGATTCCGCCGGGAGCGGGATGAACGAGGAGGCGGCGCCCAGCATGGCCATGTTCACGGCGCGGGGCGCGCCGAGGTCGCGCGCCATTTTCTCGGCGTCGAAGAGGACGGGGTGGGCCTGGCGGCGGATTTCGGCGTAGAGCGCCTCCAGCTCCGGGTAGGGCTCGATGTTGCGCACGGGCTCGGCGTTGGAGACGAGCCAGCCCCGGGCGGGCTCGAGCCAGGGCAGGTAGCGCAGGGCTTCGAGCGGCTCCATGGCCAGGATCATGGCCGCCCCGCCGCGGGGCACCAGGTCGGAGTGGATGGGCTTGTCGGACAGGCGCAGGTGCGCCAGCACGGCGCCGCCGCGCTGGGCCATGCCATGCACTTCGGACTGCTTGAGGTGCAGGTCCAGGTCGAGGGCGGCCCGGCCGAGCAGGGTGGCGATGGAGAGGATGCCCTGGCCGCCGACGCCCGCAATGATCATGTCGTAGTTCATGTCGATCAGCCTTTTTTCTTGATCTGGATGCAGGCGCGCCGGGCGATCACCACGGAGACGCCGGGCCACTCGAGCTCCTCGCGCACGATCCGCACGTTCTCGGCATGGTGCTTGGGCAGGGGCAGCAGCACCCGGATGTGGGCGGGGTCCACGCCGATGCCGATGCAGAGGGCCTCGAGGCGCCCGAGGGCCAAAGACTCCTGGCCGCCCGTCATGCCGGTGATCTCGTTGTCGAGGATGAGGAGGGTCATCGGGGTCTTCTCGGCCACGGCGTCGAGCAGGCCCGTGAGGCCCGAGTGGGTGAAGGTGGAGTCGCCGATCACGGCCACCGCCGGGCTCACGCCGGCGTCCGCCGCGCCCTTGGCCATGGTGATGGAGGCGCCCATGTCCACGCAGGAGTGGATGGCCTCGTAGGGGGGCAGCGCGCCCAGCGTGTAGCAGCCGATATCGGAGAAGACGCGGCTGGCGGAAAGGCCGGCGAGCGCCTCCTTGAGGAAGGCGTAGCTGTCGCAGTGCGGGCAGCCCCGGCAGAGCGCGGGCGGGCGGGGCGTCATGAGGGCGGGGACGGCGGGCCCCTCGGGGCGGGAGCGGCCCAGCGCGGCGGCCACGTTTTCGGGAGTCAGCTCGCCCGTGCGCGGCAGGGCGCCGTCGAGGCGGCCGCGGATGCGCATGACGGGCTTCGGGAAGAGCCCCGTCAGCTGCTCTTCGATGAACGGGGCGCCATCCTCGAGGACGAGGATCGCGTCGCACGCCGCCTGGAGCGCGCCGATGCGCTCGGGGGAGAGGGGGTACTGGCTGATCTTCAGGACGGGATGGGGGCAGCCGTCGGGGTAGCACTCGTTCAGGTAGTTGAAGGCGAGGCCGGCCGCGATGATGCCGAGGCTCCGGTCCGCGCCGGGGATGAAGCGGTTCCAGGGCAGGGCGTCGGCCCGGCGGGTGATGTCCGGCATGCGGGCCATCAGCGAGGCCCAGTTCTGGCGCGCGTGGCCGGGCAGCAGCACCCACTGGCGGGTGCTGGTGGAGGCGTTGAGCGGGTTTTCGCTCCGCGGCGCGGAGGCGGTCACATCCGCCCGGGAGTGGGCCAGGCGGGTGGTGATGCGCAGGAGCACGGGCAGGCGGAGCTGCTCGGAGAACTCGAAGGCCTGCCGCATCATGTCGTAGGCCTCCTGCTGGCTCGCCGGCTCGAAGACGGGGACGGCGGCGAACTTGCCGTAGAAGCGGGAGTCCTGCTCGTTCTGGCTGGAGTGCATGGACGGGTCGTCGGCGGCCACGACCACCAGGCCGCCGTTGACCCCGGTCACGGCGGCGTTCATGAAGGCGTCGGCCGCGACGTTGAGGCCCACGTGCTTCATGCAGCACAGGGCGCGCTTGCCGGCGTAGGACATGCCGAGCGCCTCTTCCAGCGCCGTCTTCTCGTTGGCGCTCCACAGGCGGTGGACGCCGCGGGCGGCCGCTTCGGGCGCCTGCTG
>CAIKKV010000599.1 GCA_903828035.1 uncultured bacterium | reverse complement strand
CTCGGTCCCGATGTAATTGTGATGCAGCTCCCGGGCCTCGGTTGCGGCGAACTGGAGCACACGCTTGGCGCGCGGGGTGAACGGGATCGGCCCCACGGCCTTGCTCTCTCCGCCCTGGCCCACCACCTTCTCCACCTCGAGCCGGACGCGGTCAATCGACAGGCTCATGCGCTTCAGCACATCCACGGCCACGCCTTCCCCGAGGGCAATCAATCCGAGCAGCAAGTGCTCGGTGCCCACGTAGGAGTGGTTGAACTTCTCCGCTTCCTGGCGGGCCATCTGGATGACCTGCCGGGCGCGCGGTGTATACTCATTGAAATTATTCATGCCGATCCTTTGTTCGAATCGCTGACATTATCGCGTAAAAACGGGCTTGCGTCAAATCCATTCGACGGCGGAAAGGCGCTCGCGCAACAGTCCGGCCCGGGCTTCATCACGCTCTTCGGGCGGCAAATCACGGCCCGCCTGCCGCTGGAGATGGGCCGGCTGAACCCATAAAAAAAGTTCGTCCAACTCTTTCCATTCCAGGGACTTAAGAAAGCCGATCGCCAATCCGAGCCGGACGGCGGAGAGCAGGTCCAGCGCCTCTTCGGCGCTGATCAGCCGGGCGTGGGTCAGCAGGGCCACGGCGCGCAGGACGCGGTCTTTCAACAAACTCGGACGAGTTTCGGCCAAACGCTGCCGGGCGCGCGTTTCGTGGCGGATGATTTCGCCCACCGTTTCCGAAAGCCGCGCGATGATGTCCGCCTCGCGTTCGCCCAGGGTGATCTGGTTCGAAATCTGGTACATGCAGCCGGAGGCGTCCGTGCCCTCCCCCAGCAAGCCGCGCGCGGCCATGCCCAGCTTGCCAAGCCCCTTCACGACCCGCTCCGCATCGCCCGCCAGGCGAAGCCCCGGCAAATGAAGCATGACGCTGGCGCGCAAGCCGGTTCCGACATTGCTCGGGCAGGCCGTCAGGTAGCCCAGCCGGGGCGTGACCGCCAGGGAGACCTGCGCCGCCAGGGCCGTATCCAGCGCGTCCACGAGCGCCCAGAGCCCGGCCAGGTCCGCGCCCGGGGCCAGCCCCTGGAGGCGCAGGTGATCCTCTTCGTTGATCATGACGGAAAGCGTTTCGTCGGCGCCCAGCACCAGGGCGCTGCCCGCGCCCTTGTTCATCAGCTCGGTGCTGATCAGGTGGCGCTCGTGCAGGATCTGGCGGTCGAGGGTCGACGCCTCCTCCATGCGCACCACCGATCCGCCCTTGAGCGGGGGGAGCGCCTGCAGGACGGGCAGCAGGCGCCGGCAAAGCTGCTCCCCTTCCTCGGCGCCCGCCCAGCCGGGAAAAGCGGCCTCCGCCACATTGCGGGCCAGCCGGATCCGGGCGCTCATCACGATCCCGCCGGTGTCCGCCTGGCTCAGCCAGGGCGGCAGCTTCGGCCGGCCGGAGCGCCCCTTCACGCGCCCTCCCCGGAGTCGTCCCGGGCCTGCTTCAGCTCATCGCGGAGGCGGGCCGCCTCCTCGAACTGCTCATCCGCGATGGCGGCCTTGAGCCGCGCGGAAAGCCGGTCCGACCGCTCCCGCACATCCCGGGTGAGCCGGATGCCCTCGGGCATTTTCCCGGCATGCGACTGGCTCTTGTGCAGGCCCACAATCAGCGGGGCCAGCTCGGCGGAAAAGGATTCGTAGCAGGCGGGGCAGCCCAGGCGCGACG
>CAIKKV010000598.1 GCA_903828035.1 uncultured bacterium | reverse complement strand
CGGCGACCGGCTTGCCGTCAAAATTATCCCCTTGAAGAAGGCTAAAACCGCCATCGCGCCCAACACGGATGTGAAAGTCCAGATCATCGACGATTTGACGCCCCTCGAAGCGGCCGCACCCGCCGCTCCGGTTTCAGCTCCTGCCGGAGCCGCGCCTGCCCCGGTCGCGCGTGCGGCGGCGGCGACGGTGCTCCCGGATACGGAGGAGGGGCAGGTTGTATTTCCCTGCCCCGAGTGTGGGAGCATGATAGCCGCGCCTCCGAAGACGGCCGGGAAGAAGGGGGCTTGCCCGTTCTGCCAGGCGTCGTTGACCATTCCGCAGCGCCAGCCGGAGGCCAGGCCGGATAAACAGGTGTTGGCGGGCAAGGCGGCTGTGAAGGAGTCTCCCATCGATTTTGTTTCGTTTATCTGCCGGGCCTGTGGCCAGGAGATCGAGGCCCCGGTGGACATGGTCGGCATGCCGGTGGATTGTCCCACGTGCGGCACGGGGTTGACGGTGCCGCTGGCGAACGCGCCCAAGCCGCCGCCGGCAAAGCCGCAGGCTTCCACGACGAGCCCGAAAAAGCCGGATGTCTCATCCATGACGATCCGCATCGATCTGTCCGACTTGCAATAAGAGACAGGGAACGCGTATCATCCGGGTTCGGTTCATAGAAGGAATTATGCGGTGCTCGACAAATTCTTTAACTCACTGACGAAGAAGCCGGAGGCCCCCGGCGGGCAAAGCGCTACGCCGCCGGTTGCCGCGCCGACTCCTGCCCCGGTTCCTGCCCCGGTTCCCGCCCCGGCGCCGACCTCTTCGGCCCCTGTTCCGGGCCGAAACGCCGATATTTCATTATATAAGAACCTGTTGGCCGGGCTCTATGACGGGGTTCTGATTTTCGACGCCAAAGGCGCCGTGATCGGAAGCAACCAGCGGGCGGAGCAGTACCTGGGGTACACCTCCCGGGACCTGTGGGGCCTGCAGTGCGAAGAGCTGGTTGTCGGCATCAACTCCCGGCTGCTTTATAAATTGCGCGCCAATGCGGAGGCCGGGCGTTTCACCGTGGTGAACGGAAACTGCAAGCGCAAGGACGGCACGCTCTTTCCCGCGGAAATCGCGATCAGCCGCATCCACCTGCTTAACGACGGCGATTTTATCTTCACCATCCACAACGTCGAGCGGCGCGAGAAGGTGCGGGACCAGCGGGAGCTGAGCCACGAGGCGATCCGGAGCGCCGGGGCGGGCATCGTGGTCTGCAACCAGGACGGCGCCATCGAGTTCGTGAATCCCGCTTTCCTCAAGATCCTGAATGTCGACAGCGAGGAGGCCGTCCTCAAGCGGCTGATTGCCGATTTCTGCAACTCCTATGAGACTGTTTTCGCGATGTTGCATGCGCCCTCCGCGAATGGCGCCTGGATGGGCGTCCTCAAGCTGAACACCGCCAAGGGGGGAGCCTGCGAGGTCATGGTAACCTCCGCGCTCAGCCAGGAACGGCGGGGAACAGAACCCCGCCTGGTGCTGACGATGACGCCCATTCCCAGGGCCGTTGCCTGAGCGGTTTCCCGGCCCGGCCCCGCCCCCTCGAGGAAAAGACTGGTAATTCGGAAGAAAAACCGGTAACTTAACAACTCATCCAGGACGGTCTTGGCCGTCATACCCAGTAAGGAAAGTGTTTTTCATGTCTTTTTCGCTCTTCTCGTTTCATCCCGCCATCGTGGCCAACCTGGCCCAGATGGGTTACTCCGTTCCGACTCCCATTCAGCGCGATGCCATCGGTCCCATCCTGGCGAGCCGTGACGTCATGGGCCTGGCCCAGACCGGAACCGGCAAAACGGCGGCCTACGCGCTGCCCGTGCTCCAGCGCCTGCTGACGGGGCCGCGCCGGCGCATCCGCGCCCTGGTCGTGGCGCCGACCCGCGAGCTGGCCGAGCAGATTCTCGAGGTCTTCACGAAGCTGGGCAAGGGCACCGGCCTGCGCTTTGTCGCGCTCTACGGCGGCGCCAGCATGGGCCCCCAGTTTTCCAATCTCCGCGCCGGCATTGAAGTGGTCGTGGCCTGCCCGGGCCGCCTGCTGGACCATATCAACCGGGGCTCCTGCCGGCTTGAAAACGTGGAAACGATCGTGCTCGACGAGGCCGACCGGATGTTCGACATGGGCTTCCTGCCCGATATCCGCCGGATCCTGGCCAAGCTGCCGGCCTCGCGCCAGACGCTGCTGTTCTCGGCCACCATGCCGCCGGACATCCGCCGCCTGGCCAACGAAAACCTGCACAACCCGCTGACCGTCCAGGTGGAGCATGCGCTTCCCCCCGCCACCGTGTCGCATGCGCTCTATCCCGTGTCGCAAGCGCTCAAGACCGACCTCCTGCTCAAGCTGCTGACCCAGATCGACCGGGAGTCGCTCCTGATCTTCACCCGCACCAAGCACCGGGCCGAGAAGCTTTCCAAGACCCTGGCCGCGGCCGGGCATCCCGCCACGTCGCTGCAGGGCAACCTGTCTCAGAATCGGCGCAAAGAGGCCATGGAAGGCTTCCGCAAGGGGACCTACCAGATCATGGTCGCCACCGACATCGCCTCGCGCGGCATCGACGTCTCCTCCATTTCGCATGTCATCAACTTCGACGTGCCGGCCACGGTGGACGATTACATCCATCGCATCGGGCGCACGGGGCGCGCCGCCAAGACGGGCGACGCCTTCACGCTGGTCACCCGCGAGGACGAGGGGCTTGTGCGCGCCATCGAGAACCGGCTCCAGACCCGGCTGGTGCGCCGCACGCTGCCCGATTTCAACTACCACGGGATCGGCCACCAGGGCGAAACTCCGCGCGTCCGCGCGAAGGCGGTCGAGCCCCGCCTGGATGGAACGCCGCGTCCGGCGAAGCCCTCGTATAACCGGTTCCAGCGCAAGCCCGGCGGTTTCGGCAAGCGCTCCTTCGGTCGTTAGGGGGAGGGTGGGGCGGGCATGCTGGAGACGATTTCAGAGCTCGAACTGACCTCGGAACTGGATGCGGCGATCCGCGATCTGCTCTGCCGGTGTTTCCCGCCGGATGTCTCCATTTTTTCCAAATCCCGCCACTGGCACGGCTCCGCTCCCGCCTATTCCGTGGTGGACCGTTCGGACGACGGGCGCCTCAAGGGGCATATGGCCGTCGTGGTGCGCCGCATTAAGGCCGGCGCCCGGCCGGCTCTTGTGGCCGGCATCCAGAACATGGCGGTCTCGCCGGAATGGAGGGGCCAGGGCGTCGGCGATGCGCTGATGCACGCGGTCATGGACGAGGCCCGCCGGCGCGGTATTCCCTTCGGCCTTTTGTTTTGCGTCCCGCAATTAGAGAAGTTCTACGCCTCCCTCGGCTGGCGCCGGATCGACGTGGACGCGCGCATGGATTTCGAGGGGCGGGAGGCTATTCCCATTCCCGGAAAAAACATCGTCATGGTCCGGGAGCTGGCGGAAACGCCGTTCCCGCCGGGCGATCTGCATTTGCAGGGGCCGGACTGGTAGCCGGGCGCGACCTAAACAGGGAAAAAAGAAGCTGTAAACACGCCTGCCGGCCTGCTAAGGTTTCGTTGTTAGAAGTGAAACAACCTCAGTGGAGGATCGGCCATGGCAAAGCGCGACAAGAAAATCCGGGTGGGTGTGATCGGGGTCGGGCGCGGGCAGAGCTTCATGAACGTGGCGAAGCATACCGGCATGGAGCTGGTCGCCATCTGCGATACCTGGAAAGAGCGGCTCCGCACGGTGGGCAAGCAGTTCGGCATCGCCACATACACGGATTACGACAAGTTCCTGGAGCATGACTTCGACGCCGTGGTGCTGGCCAACTACTGCCACGATCACGCGCCCTTCGCGGTCAAGGCCCTGGACGCCGGCAAGCATGTGCTGAGCGAGTGCATCGCCGCCCGCACGATGGGCCAGTGCGTCGAGCTCGTCGAGGCCGTCGAGCGGTCCGGGCGCATCTACATGCTGGCGGAAAACTATCCCTACAGCAAGGCCAACATGGAGCTCGCGCGCCTCTACCGCGCCGGCGAGGTCGGCGACGTCCGCTACGCCGAGGGCGAGTACAACCATCCCGGCGAAGAGAACTGGCGCCTCAGCATTTCGCCCGGGGTGAAGCACTGGCGCAACTGGCTGCCGCCCACGTATTACGTGACCCACGCCCTGGCGCCGCTCATGGTGATCACCGACACCCGCCCGGTCATGCTGAATGCGCTGTCGATTCCCGAGCCGCGCACCCAGTCCCCGAACTCGGTCAAGGTCGGGGATTGCGGGAACGTCATCCTTTGCCGGATGGACAACGGCTCGGTTTTCCGCATCTGGGGGCTGGGGATGAACTCCATTCACCGGGTGCGCTATGAAATCCATGGCGATCGCGGCCTCATCGCCACGGCCGAGCCCAACCACTGGGCGCATGTCCGCATCCATCACGAGCCGTGGATGCGCAAGCCGGATGAGCGGGCGGAGGCGACGTATCTGCCCGAGTGGCCGGGCAACGCCGAGCAGGCAGACCGCGCGGGCCATGGCGGGGGAGATTACTGGACCTGCCACTACTTCGCCGAGGCGATCCGCAGCGGGCGCACGCCGTATCTGGATGTGTACCGCGCGACCGCCATGGCGGCGGTCAGCATCCTGGGCTGGCGCAGCTGCCTGGATGACGGCGCCGCATTCGCCATTCCCGATTTCCGCAAGAAGGCGGCGCGCAAGCCGTTCCTGAAGGATCAGTGGTCGCCGTTCCCCGAGGACGCCGGGCCCGGCCAGCCGCCCCCCAGCGTGAACGGCTACATCAAGCCGTCCGCGTCAGCCGTGGGGCATGCCCGCACCGAGTGGAAGAAACTGGGCTTCACGGAGCGTTGAAATGACGGATCCGGTGCGCTGGAATCCCGGGTGGCCGGTGCTTCGGACCTATGGAGCAGGCTTTCTCGATAAAATCGCCATGCCCGTGGGGGGAATCGGAACCGGCACGGTTTCATTCGGCGGCCGAGGCCAGTGGCGCGACTGGGAAATCCGCAACGAGCCCGCCAAGGGTTACGTCCCCATTTGGGGGTCTCGCTCCTCCCGCGTGGCGCCTTTCTTTGCCGTCCGCGCCGCCCCGCCCGGAGGCGACCCCGTCATCCGCGTGCTGGAGGGGCCCATTCCGCCGGAGTCCTACGAAGGCTCCTCGGGGTGTCCGGTCCCGCTTCACGGGCTGCCCCGTTTCCGCGGCGCCTCCTTTGCCGCGGCCTATCCGCTGGCCCAGGTTGCGCTGGAGCAGCCGGATCTGCCCTTCACCGCCCGGCTGGAAGCCTTCAACCCGCTCATTCCCTGCGAGCCGGATCGCAGCGGCTTTCCGGCCGCCGTCCTGCGCGTGGTGATACGCAATACCGGCTCCGCCCCGCTTGAGACCACGATTTGCGGCACGCTGGTCAACCTGCTGGGCAAGGGGAGCGGATCCTCGAGTCAATCGTCCATGGAAGCGGCGGGCCTGCAGGGGGTCCAGTGGCAGACCGAGGGAGGCGACCGCGAGGCGGTTCACCGGGGCACGCTGGCGCTCGCGGCGCTGGCGGAGCCCGGCGAGTGTTCGGTCCGCACCCGCTGGCCCAGCCTGGGGTGGGGCGATGTGTGGCTCGATTTCTGGAACGACCTCAAAGCGGACGGGCGGTTGACGGAGCCGCCTGAGAACCCGGGCTGTCCGGTGGGGTCGCTGGCGGTCACGCGCACGATTCCGGCGGGTGGCGAGGCGGCCTTCACCTTTTTAATCGGGTGGCATTACCCGAACCGGCTGGATTGGCACGAATCCGTGCGGGTCGGCAATTACTACACGACCCGGTTCGCCGATGCGTGGGACGCCCTGGTCAAGATGGCTCCCGACTTGCCCGCACTGGAGGGGGACACGGTTCGGTTTGTCCGCGCGTTCTGCGACAGCCCCCTGCCGGAGGCGGTCAAGGAGGCGGCGCTGTTCAATCTCTCCACGCTCCGCAGCGCCACCTGCTTCCGAACCGAAGACGGTCATTTCTTCGGGTGGGAGGGCTGTGGCGACGCGAAGGGGTGCTGCGACGGCTCGTGCACGCACGTGTGGAATTACGAGACGGCCCTGCCATACCTGTTCGGCACGCTCTCCCGCTCCATGCGCGAGGTTTCGTTTTTGCACAGCACCGACGCGAACGGGCTGATGAGCTTCCGCACGCGCCTGCCGCTTTCGACCCAGGCGCAGGCGTTCGACAAGGCGGCGGCCGACGGACAGATGGGCGCCCTGATGCGGCTGTTCCTGGATTGGCGGCTGGGGGGCGACGACGCCTGGCTGGCGCGGCTCTGGCCGGCGGCGAAGCGGGCCATGGCCTTTGCCTGGATCCCGGGCGGGTGGGATGCCGATCGCGACGGCGTGATGGAAGGCTGCCAGCATAATACCATGGACGTGGAGTATTTCGGCCCGAATCCCCAGATGGGGATCTGGTATCTGGGCGCGCTGCTGGCCTGCGCCGAGATGGCGGAGCGGATGGGCGACGCCGCGTTCGGCGACACGTGCCGCCGCCTGTACGAGCGGGGGCGGCCCTGGCTGATGCGCTATCTGTTCAACGGCGACTATTTCGAGCACGAGGTCCGGCCGATTCCGAATGCCGCCGACATCGCTGCGGGGTTGCGCGTGGGCATGGGGGGCGCCAATCTGGCTGAGCCTTCGTACCAGCTCGGGCCCGGCTGCCTGGTGGATCAGCTGGTGGGGCAGGTGTTTGCCCATCTGGCCGGTTTGAATTATCTGATTCCGCCCGAGAACAACACCCGGACCCTCGCCGCCATTTTCAAATACAACTTCAAGCGCGGGTTTCACGATCATTTCAATCCGATGCGCAGTTATGTGCTGGGCGACGAGTCCGCCCTGCTCATGGCCTCGTATCCTCGCGGGGGCAAGCCCGCCATTCCTTTTCCGTATGCCGACGAGGTCATGACGGGGTTTGAATACACCGCGGCCTGCGGCATGCTGCTGGAAGGCATGACGGAGGAGGGGCTGACGTGCATCGCGGCCGTGCGCGAGCGGTATGACGGGCGGAAGCGCAACCCGTTTAATGAAGCCGAGTGCGGCCACCACTATGCGCGCGCCATGATGAGCTGGAGCGCCGTTCCCGCCCTGACCGGATTCCGCTACGACGCCTCCGCCGGCCGGATGAAATGGGGCGCTGCGCGCGGAACCCATTTCTGGTCCACGGGCTTTGCCTGGGGCACGCTGGCGGTTCAGGAAATCGCGGGCGGAGCGTCCGTGAAGTTCGAGGTTCTCGGCGGCAAGCTGCTTTTGAAGACCCTTGACATTGCCAAGGCCGGCACGCTGGCCGTCGATCTCGAATTGGGGACAGGGGACCGCGTGGAGAAAGTGATCGCGGAGCGCCGGAATAGAGACAGGGCTTAGGCGCTTTCAGACAGGATTGCCGGGATTCGATTGCGGAACGGGCGCTAAGATTGCTCCTGGGGATTGTGTAGCGCCGCACTGCGTGCGGCGGAAAGAACTCCTTCACCCATCCTTGTTGTATACACATTCTCGTCCATATAGGTTAAGGGCTCGCAGCGCTCGCCCCTCCGGAAATAGATGAGGCCCATGGAACGTCAGTGATTCCGTTTGACAGCATTCCGCTTTCTGATAATGATTATCGGCTTTTAAGACGGAGATTCAAATGAAACAGGTTCCTCTTCACTGGCAGTGGTTCGACGAGGCCCGCTTCGGGCTTTTTATTCACTGGGGACCGTATTCCGTCTACGGACAGGGCGAGCAGGTGCTGAACCGCGAGTGGACCGACCAGAACGAGTTCGCCCAGGTCGCCTGCAAGTGGAATCCGGAGCACTATGACCCGTCCGTCTGGGCCTCCGCCGCCAAGCAGGCCGGGATGAAGTACGCCGTCCTGACGACGCGTCACCATGATGGGTTTTGTCTCTGGGACACGAAAACGACCGACTATTCCACCATGCGGCAGGCCCCGAAGCGGGACTTTGTGCGCGAGTATGTGGACGCCTTCCGAGCCGCCGGGCTGAAAGTCGGACTGTATTATTCGCTGATCGACTTCCGACTGCCCGCCTGGCTGCGCGGGCCGGAGAAGGATCCGGAAGGCTGGCAGGTGGTCAAAAAGTATATCTTTGATCAGGTTCGCGAACTGATGACGCAGTACGGAAAAATTGACGTCATCTGGTTTGACGGCCTCTGGCCCCGCACGGCGGGGGAACTGGACAGCAAGGGCCTGGCGGCCATGATTCGCTCCCTTCAGCCGGAGATCCTGATCAACGACCGCCTGGAGTGGCCGCAATTCTCGTATTACTGGCAGGGCCAGGACTGGAAGGCACGCTATAAAGGGGACTTTATCGGTGATTTCGGCACCCCCGAACAGGGCATTTATGCTGACCCCGACTACCTGTGGGAATCCTGTCAGAACGCCGTCTCGCGCCTCTGGGGCTACACGCCTGGCGAGCGGTGGCGGTCGGAGGAAGACCTGCTGACCACCCTGATCAAATGCGCGGGGTTGGGCGGAAGGCTTCTGCTTAATGTCGGCCCGCAGCCGGATGGACAGCTCCCGCCGGAATTCATCGAACGCCTCACCGCCATCGGAAACTGGCTGAAGGTGCATGG
>CAIKKV010000597.1 GCA_903828035.1 uncultured bacterium | reverse complement strand
CGGGCCATCGCCTGGGTCGGCGGGGTCAACGTGGGCTTCCCACTGCTACAGGCGGGCTTCCAGCTGAAAAATCCGGACTGGATCAACACTGCACGGCTCGGGCTCGACAAGATCGCCGCCAACACCAACCCGGCCAACGGCCTTTTCTTCGATGCCTTCGACGAAAACGGAAAACCGACCGTCAACTGCTGGTGGAGCTCGGTGCTGAACCGCGACCGCCATTCCGCCTACACAAACGCCGAAGCCGCCTACTACCTGCTCCGGGCGGCCTTGCTGGCCCGGGCCCGGACCGGCTCGCCGGAAACGGCCTGGACCGGACCGGCCCTGGCCGCGCTTGAAACCATGCTCCGGCTGCAACGCCCGGATGGTCATTACGGGTTCGCCTACGAGCGAGACCGCGCCGCCGTGGCGGACTGGGAGGGCTTTGCCGGATGCTGGTGGGCGCCCGCCATGTGCGCGGCCCACGAGTTGACGGGGGACGTCCGATTCCTGCGGTCGGCCCAGAGGGCGATGGACCTGTACGCGGAGTGGGTCGCCACGCTCGACGTCTGGGGCACGCCCATGGACGCCTGGAAAGGGAACGACGAGGAGGGCGTGCTCGCCTTCATCCGGGGGGCCCGGCTGCTGCACCAGGCCACCGGCGAGGACCGTTACCTCGATATGCTGCGGCTCGGTGCGGAGTACGAGTTCCTGTGGCGCTACCTCTTCAACGCGAGGCCCCAGGCCGAACCCCTGATGAGCGCGGGCTGGCATTCGTGCGGCGGCAGCATCACCTCCGTCAGCAACCCGCACATCCACCCGATGGGCCTGCTCATCGCCCCGGATCTGGAATACCTGGCCGGCCAGACAGGCGACGGCCACGTCGCCAGCCGGCTGCAGGACAGCCTCGCCTGGGCCCGGAACTGCCTGGAGCTGTTTCCCGGAAAGACGGGGTATGGCCGCTTCGGCTGGACCGGCGAGCGCTACTGTCCCTCCGACGGACTCCTGATCGCCAAATACGCGGACGGCTCGCCCGCCAGCACGGAGCTCGGGCTGAATCTCTGGGCGGCCTCCGCCATGCTGGAAGGCCTGACGGGAACCCGGGACACGCGCCTCGCCGGGAGCGCGACATGAGGACCTCCCCACTGAGCCGGGTTCTGCTGAAACCCCTCGTCGCCAACGGGAGAACCCGCCGTTACCAGGAGACGCTCGACGCCTGGGTGGACGAGCTCAAGCAGCGCGGGGATCTGGAGCGGGGGATCACCGGGGCGCACGAACTGAAAGGGCGGGAGGGCACCGCTCCGCTGTGCGTCGCGGCCTTCTGCTGGCACTCGCCCCTCTCGCGCCATCACGGCAGCCCCTCCCTGCTCGCCTTCTTCTCGGCCGGGTTGCGCTTCCATACCGCTTCCATCCGGGATGACGGCCTGATGGCCACACACGGGCTCAACGGGGCGGACTGGGCCCACGGGTGGGACGTGGAGGGGCTTATCTACGGCCTCATCCTCTGCCAGGAGGCGCTGCCCCAAGACCTGGTGAACGAGGCCATGGCCCGCTTCCGGCTCAGCGCCCGCCGCCAGGCGAACCTGCCGCAGACCCCGGACGCCATCGGCGCCTACGGCAACCAGCGATGCGTGTGGATCCTGGGCCTGCATCTCTACGGGCAGCTCCTCGACCAGCCGGATCTCCTCGCACTGGCGGACCGTTTCTGGGAGGATGCGAAGACCAAGGTGCTCGACGATTCCGGCCAGGTGATCGAGCAGATGGGCCCGTGCATGCACTACTCCTACACGGGCTTTTTCTACGCCTGGCTGAACCTGGTCATCCGCGGCGATGAATCGGAACACGCCCGCGTCGGGCGCTGCCTGGAATGGTTCCGCTGCCGCCACACGGAATCCCTGTACCCGATCGCCGGGCCTTCCACACGCCAGTACTACGAGACCCTTGCCCCCGTGGTGATCGACCTGCTGCCCGCCGCCGAACAGGTCGCCCCCGTCAACCCGCGGCCGCTCGATTTCACGACCCGGGCCGCGGAAAAAGCACCCGCCCCCCGTGTTTGCGGTCACGGCGCCTCGCCGCTGATGTGGGCCATCCTGATGGCCCGGGACGAAGCCCCTGCCCAACCCGCCGCAATCCCCGGGCCGGAGTCGGTCACGCTCGAATGCAAGGGCACGGCCCTTCTCAAGCGCAGCCCGGTCAGCTACCTGCTCATTCGCCGGAAGTACCAGACTCATTTCAACTATACGGATTTCCTTCCCTTTTCAGGCGTCCAGACCTGGGCGATGGGCGGGGAGCCGCCAATCATCCACCCCACGCCGCTGGCCCCCTCCACGACCCGGGGCGACGGACTCGACACGGCCCGGCAGGGCGTGAGCCACAACTGGGGGCTCTACGGAGCCGGCGCCGTCGGCATCGATGCCTATTCGTTTGAAAGCGCCGGACCGGGGCGACTGCGGCACCTCGTGACGCGCTACGATTGGCTCTGGCGCCTCGTGGTCTTTACGGACACGTCCACCGTCATCCTGGAGTTCGGCAATAACGGGCCGCGCCGGACCCTCTGGACGCTCAACCGCATCGAGCCCGCGCAGCCGGCCATCGGCGGGAACGTCGTCACCTTTGAGGGACGGAGGGCCTGCCTCCACGTCAGCCCGGACCTCCGCCCCCGGCTCACGGCGCCCGCCGATACCGATCCCTGGGCCACCGGGGTGCAACAGCTCGAATACGACTGCGGAGAAGGGCCGGTCGCTTTCGCTTTCTCAGATGCGTCCTTCACCTTCGACTCCCCTCCCCCGACTGACGCCGCGCCCTGGCATTTCTCGGATGGCGGCGGACACTATGAAGTCGTGCTCGACAAGCGTTTCTTCCTGCCGAATCCCGGCAACCTCCGCGTCGATCCCTTTCAACTGGCAACCGGCACAACCGCAAGGCGGCGATGAAATCCACCCCCACCTTCAAGCTCGATCTGCGGCATCGCGCCACGCCCGCCATCCCGAAAAAGCCAATCTCCAGCTTTGCCGGGACCTCGCTGCCCCTGTCGGGCTTCGACTCCGGCCGGGGCCTGCGCTTCCCGCTCCCCAAAGGCTCCGCCTTGATTTATCCGGGCGATGGGCGGCTCTCGGATGCCCGCGGAGCCCTCCGCGTGACATTCTCTTTCGACGAGGGCGACCCGGGCGGGCAGCTTCTCGAAAGCTGGGCGGGCTACCTTCGGCTCAGCGCTCAAAAGAGCGGGGGGCAATTGACAATCGAGGTCGCTGCCTACGGCCATTTCCTCCGGTTGATGCATCCCTGCCAAGGCCGCACCGCCTATACGGTGGCGTTCGACTGGGACTGCGGCAGGGGGATGTCCCTCGCCCTCTGCGAAGGCAAGACCCCGCTCCGCATGACGGGCCGCAACCTCCCCTGGCACGCCTACCGGCAGCGCTACATCCCCATCGCCATCGGCGGCAAGCTGGAATCCACGCACCCGCGGCAGCGGAATTGGATCGGGACCTTCTCAGGCTGGATCCGCGAGCTGTCGTGCTTCGGCCGCCCGTTAGCTTTCCCCGGGGTTGAACCCCTTGCCGAAAGCCCGGAAACAGATCGATCAACTTTTTGATAACTTGTTCGATCTGTTCAGAAAGAACCAATCGATACTGTCCGTGTAGTCGCTTGTACTCTTCTGCTTCAATCCGTTTGCGATCTGCTTCGGATTGAAACTGAGAAGCTTTACTGCGGCCTCTGGCGGCTGCTTGGCGTAGGCGTTCTTCGAATTCACTCATCGGAACGCTACGCAACAGGCCCGCTTGGGGTGTCGTCGGAGTTTTGAGGAGCCATTTCTTTAGGCTCGACAGGTTCCTTTGGCTCAGCCACAGGTGCTGAATTTGCCTCAGGCACAATCTCCGATTCTGTCTTCGGTTTCTTCATGAACTGCATCAGGTCCGAGAACGATCGCAACGGTTCTTTACCTTGCTGCATCGCTTCCGTGATGGGCACTACAGGCTTAGGAGGCTCAACGCGAGCTGGACGTCTGTTGTCACGTCGATCATCTCCTGAATGCTCGTTGCGACCTCGGCCCGGTCGACCTCG
>CAIKKV010000596.1 GCA_903828035.1 uncultured bacterium | reverse complement strand
TTAATATTGTGATCGCCCCCGAAAAGAACTATGATTATGCCTGAACAGTGGGAGGACTATTTATGGAAAAGCGCTTCACCCTTTTGGCCGGACTCTGGTTGGCCATTTTGTCCCTCTCCGCCGCCTCACCGGCCGCGGCTGACGAATTGTCACAGAATTTCGAAACCTGGACTGTGACGCCGGTTACCCTCACCAATGCCGGATGGTCGTTTGGGGCCTCGAATGTCCTGCCCACCGTGTACGAGGGGACAAGCTCGCGCGGAGGTGCGGGAAGATCCATGCGTTTCGATCGGTATACCACCAATGCCTATCTGGCACTGCCCTATGTGACCAATGGCGCAGGCGCGGTAACTTTCTACAGCCGCACATCTATCCTCACAAACTTCAACTTCGAGAGCTCCTCCAACGGCACCACGTGGCAGACGCTGTTCGTCCAGAAGGGAACTGGCACGCCTGGCGCCACTTATTACCCCTACACATTCAACATCACCCAGTACGGAAGCAACTACTATCGGATATACATCCCCGGAGCCGCCTCTCTCGCGAGCGGCACCTTGTTCATTGATGACGTCTCCCTGACCCAGCCGATCGCCAAGGTCCAAGTCGATTCCGCCAATGCGACGACGGCCGTCGGCTCCTCCGATATTTTCACAGGCGATCCGGTGAACATCACGGCGGCCTACACCCCGTTCGGCCCCGTGTCGAACCTGGCGATGACGCTTTACTACAGGGCCGGATTGGTTGCCCCCACAAACCAGATCGGCATGACCAACATCGGCGGAAACGCCTACATGACAACCTCCCCCATTCCGGGTCAAGCGGCCGGAAAGGTTTACTACTACGTCCGATCCACCTTTTTTGGCTCGCCGACCAATAACGCCGCCTCCCCGACAAATTATCCGTACAACGGGTTCACCAACAACTCCCTGTACTACACCGTCGCCACGCGGACCTACGCAACCCAGAACGGATCCCTGATCACAACGGGAACTCTAGCCTCGACCCTGTCGATCACCAAGGACTACGAATGGGAGTCCTTCGTCAGCTACACGGGCACGACGTTCTCCTTCCAGTTCCAGGGCGTCAGCAACGCGACCACCCGCAATTGGGGCGATGCCAACCAGAGCGGCATGACGCCGCCTCTCGAGCAGGGGGCGGATCTCAGCGCGGCCTCCATCCAGGTCACGCCTTCCACAAACGTCGGACAGGTGGTGATCCGCTTCAAGGAGCAAACCGCCGCCTATGTCGTCAAGGAAGCGGCGGTCGAGACATTCGACTCCTGGGCCGCGGCCGCCTTCGGGACCTACACCAACAGCGCCAGCTGGGTGCTCATGAACGGCATGATCTCCAACAGCGTGGACCTCCGGCTTCGGAACGGCTACGCCATGCTGGAAAGCAATACGGTCGCCGGCACCACCGTCACCTGGCTGCGCTCGCCGTATCTGCCCCAGGGCATCGGCGAAGTATCGCTCTGGCTCCGCAACAACAACTCCAACGGCGTGCCGACCACCGGCGCTATTATCGAAAAATCGATTACCGGGGGAACGAACGATATCGACTGGGTCCGGATCGCCTCAACGAACGCGCTGGGCGTCCTGCCCTTCCAGCGGCTGACCACCGTCCTTTCGGATCGCACGTATCATTATGTCCGCATTCGCAACTCGACGAACTTCCCGAACTCACGGCTCTGCCTCGACGAGGTGCTGATCGCCCAGCCGGCGGCAGGCGTGCAATTTTCAGGGACGACGAACAGCCCGTCCGCTCCCTCGGCCACCAATCCCGTTGCCATCAGCTCCACCATCACCTCGCTTGGCAATGCCTCCAACCTGTCGGCCAAGATCTGGTACCGGAGCGGATCCACGGGCGCCTGGAGCTCGATCGCCATGACCAACACCGGCTCCGCCTTCACGACCCTCGCCAATATCCCGGCCGGCAAGGGCGACAAGCCCGGCGGCTCCGGCACGGTGCAGTATTACCTCGAATGCGGCTTCCAGGGAATTGAAAGCAGCTTCACCACTCCCTTCATTTACCCGGAATCCGCCAGCAATGCCCCGCTGAGCTACCAGATCAGCCAGGCCACGATCCAGCTGTCCAATCCCGTCACCGAGCCCGCCCAGCCCGTGGTCGAATCCACCACCCGGCTAGGCGTGGATGCGGCGCTTCTCAACGGCGCCTCCAACCTCTCCTTGACCGCCTACTACCGGCTGAACGGAAGCGGCGGCTACACCCCGCTGGTCATGAGCCTGTTGTCCAACGGCACGTATCGGACCACAGGATCCATTCCTGCGCAAAGCGTGTCCGGAACGCTTCTGGAGTACTACTTCAGCGCGGCCTTCCTTGGCGCCGAAGCCGCCTCGCCGACCAATTACCCCGTCAATGCGCCCGCGTCGGTGTTCAGCGCCACCTTCCGGCCGATCATGCAGAACGATTCCATGAGCGTGACGGGCGGACTGAGCTCCGCCATGTTCGTCTCCGAAGCGAACCTCTGGGAAACCTTCATCCCCTACACCGGCGCCACCTTCGGGGTCCAATTCCAAGGCGTCAGCAACGGCACCCCCCGCACGTGGGGCGACAGCAACCAGTCCAGCTCCGCGCCTCCCTTCACCCTGAACGCCGACCTCTCCGCCGGCGCCATCCAGATCGCGCCCACGACCAATACCGGCACGCTCCTGTTCCGTTTCCAGGAATCGACCCGAAACTACACGATCAAGCAGGCGGTCGTCCAGCGTTTCGACTCGTGGGATGCGCCGGCCATCGGGAACAGCACCGACAGCCTGTGGACCGTCTCCCAGGGCATGACCGCCTCGAACTCGCTGGTTCAACTGCGAGGCCGCTACCTGGTCCTGGAAAGCAACACCACCTCCTGGATTGTCTCCCCCTCCGTGGCGGGCGGCATCGGGGAAATCTCCTTCTGGCACCGCAACTTGAACTCCAGCGATACGCCGGCAGCCGGCCTGGTTGTTGAAAAATCGACCACGGGCGGCACCAACGCCGCCGAGTGGGTCTTCCTCGCCGCCGTCACCAACATTTCCTACACGCAGTTCACGCGCTACACGCTTGTCCACCCGGACCGCAATTCCTTTTACGTCCGGGTCCGCACGTCGACCAATCGGCCCAACGCCCGCATCGCGCTCGACGATCTGGTGATCGCCCAGCCGGGCGCCGGCGTCACGTTCTCGAGCGTCACAAACAGCCCGGCCTCTCCGGCGGCCTCCAACACGGTCGCCATCAGCGCCACCCTCACCCCGGCCGGAAACGCCTCGAATCTTTCCGCGAAAGTCTGGTACCGCTCGGGAACAACGGGCGCCTGGGCCTGGGTGACGACGACCAAGTCCGGCAACACATTCACCTCCGCCGCGATTCCCGCCGGCATCGGCGACAAATCCGGCGGCGCCGGCCTGGTGCAATACTATCTTGAGTGCAGTTATCTCGGATACGAAAGCGCGCTTTCCAGCCCGCTCTTCTACCCGTCGCCGGGGTCCATCGCGCCCCTCTCCTACACCGTCCAGTCCTCCTGGCTGCTGGCGACAAACGCCACCACTGAACCGACCATGCCCATTGTCGGCGGCAGCACGCGCCTGCGCATCGACCTGCTACCGCAGGCGGGCGCCTCCAATATCACCGCCTTCGCCTGGTACCGCTTCGGCGGCGCCGGAACCTACGCCTCGAACAGCATGGCCCGGCTGTCCAATGACACCTTTCAGACCACGGCCGACTTGCCCGAGCAGACGCTGATCGGCCAGCCGCTCGATTATTATTTCACCCTGTCGTTCGGCGGCCCCGATCCCGCCACCCCGACCAACTCCCCCGCGAATGCCCCGACAGCCGTCTATCGCACGATCTACCATGCGCAGGCGTGGACCTCGGCCTACTCCGCGGTCACGATCACGGGCGACCTGGTTCGCGCCATGACGCCGTTCACCAACCAGGGCTGGCGGGCCATCCTGACCGTCACCAACAAAGCCAACGCCCAATTCCGCTTCGCCGGAGCCGGCGCCGGAGCCCCCGTCTGGCGCGACCAGAATCAGACGGCCACGGCGCTGCCCCTCTACGGCACCGCCGAAACCAGCGGCAGCGACATCCTGATGACCGGAACCGTCTCCGCCACCCTGCTCTTCCAATTCAGCGAAACCGATCTTTCGTACTCGGGCCAGCGGGCTTCCTATTCCGATCTCACCACCTGGCCCACCAGCAACGCCTGGACCACGAACGCCACAGGCTGGGTGCTGAACGGGCGTGCCGGCCGGACCAACGACCCCAGCGACAGCCAGCGGATATTCGAAGGCCCCTTCCTCGTCCTGCAGGGCGGCAGCGCCACCAACTTCCTCCGCTCGCCCGCCATGACCAACGGCATCGGCGAAGTCTCCTTCTTCTACCGGAACTGGTACGACGACGGCTCACGCCCGGTTTCGTTCGTGGTGGAAGGCTCCCCCACCAACAACTCCACGACCAACGGCTGGACGACGCTCGACACCGTCACGAACCTTCTCTCGGCCGACTACCGGTTCTTTACCCTCGTTTTGCCGGATATCTGGACCAACCGGTATATCCGCATCCGGAACACCTCGCCTGCGACCACCGACCGCCTCTGCATCGACGAAACGGTCGTCTCCGACGGCGGTGCCTCCGTGCTCTACTCTAATGTCACGTACACTCCGTCATCGCCCTCCATTATGGACGAAGTGACGATTTCGGCGGGCATTTACCCGCGCGCCGGAGCCGCCGCCATCACACCCATCCTGTGGTATAAGGCCACAACCAACGCCAGCGCCTACTACGAATACGCCGCCATGACCAACGTCTCGGCCAATGTCTATCAGGCAACCATCCCGCGCGGCCCCATCGGTCCGATGTACTATTACATCCAGTCCGGTTACTCGGGCTTTTTCTCGGACAAGACCAGTCCCCAATACTTCCCGGGCCCCGCCGCGGCCTTGAGCTACTCGAATGCCGATGCGAGCTTCCTGGAAGGCTTCGAAACCTGGCCCGACAAGGGGGCCGTTCTGTCAAGCTTCACGAACGGTGAGTGGAGCGTGTACAACAGTTATTGCCGCGGGGACGGCAATTTCGCGGGCGCGCCAGGCTCTACCAACAGGGCTATTTTTCTCAAAAACATCAACTACTTGTCCCTGTCCGGAGGCACTTCGCTGCTCACGCCCGTATTAACCAACCTTTACGGAACCGTGTCGCTGACATTCATGATGAACGTAATCGCGTCAAGCTCCCGCCAGACAATCGGA
>CAIKKV010000595.1 GCA_903828035.1 uncultured bacterium | reverse complement strand
CGCCCTGCTGGCGGCCGGCCGCGAGGTCAGCTTCTGCCTGCTGCAGGCCGAACAGGGCCACGACGCCTTCCTGCTCGACCTGCCGGAAATGTCGGACCTGATCGGCAACTACCTTCGCACGCCCCCCGCGCACCTGACGGCCAACACGTCGATGCTGCCGCCCCAGGGCGAGGACTTCACCATGATCCGGCGGCTGGTGGAGCCCGGCGCCCGCATCCTCGACCTGGGTTGCGGCGATGGCCGGCTTCTCGAGGCGCTCACGCTCGGCAGCGGCACGCCCGGCCTGGGCATCGACATCGACATCCGCCACGCCATCGACACGGTCGGCCGCGGCGTTCCCGTGTTCATCCGGGATATCGACGACGGGCTCGCCATGCTTCCCGACCAGTCGTTCGACGTCGCCATTCTCAGCCGCACGCTCCAGGTCATCCGCAAGCCGGCCGTCGTGCTGCGCGAAATGATGCGCGTGGCCCGCTTCGGCATCGTCACCTTCCCCAACTTCGCCAACTGGAAGCACCGGCTCCGCCTGGGCTTCACCGGACGCATGCCCAAGGCCGACTCGCTGCCCTTCGAATGGCACGACACGCCGAACATCCATCTCGCCACACTCACGGACTTCCTGGACCTGTGCCGCGCGGAGCATATCCGCTGCACGCGCATCCACTGCGTGCCCAACGGCGCGCTCAGCCAGGTGTTCCTCAAACTAAGCCTCCTCAATCTTGGCGCCGATGAAGTCGTCGTCATGCTGGAAAGGGAATAGCATGCCCACGCCCCCCGAGACCGAAGACCTCAGCGCCATCGCCGACCAATTGTCCCAATGCAACCGCTGCACGGCTCCCCTGGGCGACGGAAAAGGCTTCGGCCTCGCCGGCCGCCAGGCCGTCATCAAGGTGCTCGACGATCTCATCGCCGCCCTCTTCCCCGGCTGCCACGGCTACGAGCCCGTTCCCGCCGACCAGGTCCGCGGCCTGGTGGAGGAAAAGCTCCATGCCATCCGCGCCTCCCTGCGCCGGCAGATCGAGCTCGCCTTCCGCTACCAGTGCGAGTTTGACCAGTGCAAGGACTGCGGCGACTGCGGGCGCAACGCCGAAACGGCCGTTCGCGTTCTCATGGCGGCGCTGCCCGATATCAAGCGGGTGCTGCAGGAGGACATCGTGGCGGCCTATGAGGGCGACCCCGCCGCCAAGTCGTTCATGGAAGTCGTCATGAGCTATCCGGGCGTCCTCACCATCATGGCCCACCGCCTCGCCCATGTGCTTTACACGGAAGGCGTGCCGCTCATCCCCCGCATCATGTCGGAGCACGCGCACTCCCAGACCGGAATCGACATCCATCCCGGCGCCGTCATCGGCCCCGGCTTCTTCATCGACCACGGCACCGGCGTCGTCATCGGCGAGACCTGCGTCATCGGCCGCCGCGTCAAGCTCTACCAGGGCGTCACGCTCGGCGCGCTCAGCTTCCCCAAGGATGAGCACGGCAACCCGATCAAGGGCATCAAGCGCCACCCGAACGTCGAGAACGACGTCACCATCTACGCCGGAGCCACGATCCTGGGCGGCAAAACCGTCATCGGAGCCGGCTCGGAAATCGGCGGCAACGTCTGGCTGACCCACTCCGTGCCGCCGGGCTCGAAGGTCTACAACCAGCAACCCCAGCCCATCATCCGGGAACGCGGGGAGAAAAAGGGCAAGGATGCGGGGGCCCTATCGTGAACCTACTCGTGCTCCAGGGACAGCCGGCCCTCTCCCCTTTCCGGCTCACCGCCCTCACCCGCGCGCTTCACGCCGCGTCGCCCGCCCTCGGCGCCGCCACGGTTGATGCCGCCTACATCTACTTCCTCGATCTCGACCAGGCCCTGACGCCCGATCTGCTCGAAAAGGCCCGCGCCCTGTTGACTGCCGACGCCCTCCTGGCGCCCTCCGTCGCCGAAGGCTTCCTGGTGACGCCCCGCAAGGGCACGGTCTCCCCCTGGTCCTCCAAGGCCACCGATATCTTCCACAACTGCGGCCTCTCCGGGGTCAGCCGCGTGGAGCGCGGCCTCCACTACCGCGTGCGCGACTCCGCCGGCCGCGCCCTTGATTCCGCCGCCCTCGCCCCCGCCATCGGCCTGCTGCACGACCGCATGACCGAGGGCGTCTACACCGACGCCTCCGATCTTTTCCACCACCTCGAGCCCCGCCCCCTGGTGACCCTCGACCTGAAGAAGGACGGCATCGAAGCGCTTCGCCGGGCCAACCGCGACATGGGCCTGGCCCTCAGCGACGACGAAATCCTCTATCTCTTCGCCGCCTACACCCGCGAAAACCGGAATCCCACCGACGTTGAGCTGATGATGTTCGGCCAGGTCAACTCCGAGCATTGCCGCCACAAGATCTTCAAGGCCGACTGGATTATCGACGGCGAACCGCGCGACATGAGCCTGTTCGACATGATCCGCCACACGCACAAGACCCATCCGGGGAAAACCCTTTCCGCCTACTCCGACAATGCCGCCGTGGTGGAGGGCCGCCCGGCCGACTGGTTCCGGTGCGATCGCGCGGGCTCGCGGGTCTACGGGTACCAGCCCGGGCAGCTCGACTTCCTGATCAAGGTGGAAACGCACAACCATCCCACGGCCATCTCCCCCTGGCCGGGCGCCGCCACCGGCGTGGGCGGGGAGATCCGCGACGAGGGGGCCACCGGAACCGGCGGAAAAACCAAAGCCGGCCTGGCCGCCTTCTTTGTCTCCAACCTCCGCATCCCCGGCTTCGTCCAGCCCTGGGAAAAAGAGCACGCCGAGTTCCCAGGCCGCCTTGCCACCCCCCTTCAAATCATGACCGAGGGGCCCCTGGGCGGCGCGGGCTTCGGCAACGAGTTCGGCCGGCCGCAGCTGACCGGCATCTTCCGCACGTTCGAGGACACCTTCCACGGCCGCTACCGCGGCTACCACAAGCCGATCATGGCCGCCGGCGGCATCGGCGCCATCCTCCGCGCGCACGTGCACAAAAAGAGCTTCAACAAGGGCGTCAGCATCATCCAGCTGGGCGGGCCCGCCCTCCGTATCGGCCTCGGCGGCGGCGCCGCCTCGTCGATGGACAGCGGCGCCAATGCCATGGACCTCGACTTCAACTCCGTCCAGCGCGATAACGCCGAAATGCAGCGCCGGTGCCAGGAAGTGATCGATGCGTGCATCGCCATGGGCGATGCCAACCCCATCCTGAGCATCCATGACATCGGCGCCGGCGGCCTTTCCAACGGCTGCCCCGAGCTTGTGGAGCCCGGCGGCGCGCGCTTCCAGCTCCGCGCCGTGCCCAACGAGGAGCGCTCCATGAGCCCCCTCGAAATCTGGTGCTGCGAAGCGCAGGAGCGCTATGTCCTGGCCATTCCCGCCGAATCGCTCGACATTTTCCTCGCCCTCTGCCGCCGCGAGCGCTGCCCCGGCCATGTCATCGGCCAGACCACGGGCGACGGCCGCCTCGTCCTTCACGACGACCATTTCGACAACAATTCGATCGACATGAACCTGGACGTGCTGCTCGGAAAGCCGCCGCGCATGAAGCGCGACGTGACCCATCTGCGCGAAACCTTCAGCCCCTTCGATCCGGCCGCGATCACCGTGCCCGACGCCGTCGCGCGGCTCCTGCGCCTGCCCGCGATCGCCGCCAAGACGTTCCTGATCACCATCGCCGACCGCACCATCACCGGCCTCGTGGCGCGCGACCAGATGTGCGGACCGCACCAGACGCCCGTTTCGGACGTCGCCGTCACGCTCGCCTCCTACCACGGCTTCACGGGCGAGGCCATGGCCATGGGCGAACGCACGCCCCTGGCCGTGCTGAACGCCACCGCCTCGGGCCGCATGGCCGTGGGCGAAGCGCTCACCAACCTGGCCGCCGCTCCGGTCGAACAGCTGGGGGATGTGAAACTCTCGGCCAACTGGATGTGCGCCTGCGGCGAGCCCGGCGAAGATGCCGCCCTGTTCGACACCGTCCGGGCGATCGGCATGGAGCTGTGCCCCGCCCTCGGCATCGCCATCCCGGTCGGCAAGGATTCGCTCTCCATGCGAACGCTCTGGAAAACCTCCGCCGGCGCCCCGGTTAAAATGACCGCCCCGCTCAGCCTGGTGGTCACCGCCTTCGCCCCGGTGGTGGATGCCCGGAAAACGTTGACTCCGGAGCTGAAACGCCGTCACGACTCGACCCTGATCCTCATCGATCTGGGCCGCAAGCAAAACCGCCTGGGCGGCTCGGCGCTGGCCCAGGTTTACAACCAGATGGGCCAGACCACGCCCGACCTGGATTCCCCTTCCGATTTCTCCGCTTTCTTCGCCGCCACGCGGGAGCTGATCCGCGACAACAAGATACTGGCCTACCACGACCGCTCCGACGGCGGACTCTTTGTCACGCTGGCCGAAATGGCCTTCGCCTCCGGGCTCGGCATCGAAGCCCGCCTCAAGCATGCCGGGGACGACCCCCTGGCGGTTCTCTTCTCCGAGGAGCTCGGCGCGGTGATCCAGGTGGCGGACGCGGATCTCCCGCACGTCACGGACGTGTTCCGGGCCCACAAGCTGTGCGACTGCTGCATCCTGCTGGGCAAGCCGACGGACCAGGCGGCCCTGGCCCTTCACTGGGGGACCCGGCTCCTGTATCGGGAAAAGGTTTCCGTCCTCAAGGGAATGTGGGCGGAGACCTCCATCAAGATGCAGGCCCGCCGGGATAACCCCGATACCGCCCGCGAGGAGTTCAGCCTCCTCACGGCCGAGCGCGATCCCGGGCTTCAGGCGCGCCTGACCTTCGATCCCGCGGCGCCCTTCTCCATCACCGGAAAAGTGAAGCCCCGCATGGCCATCCTGCGCGAGCAGGGCGTAAACGGCGAAATCGAAATGGCGGCGGCCTTCGACCGGGCGGGGTTCGAGGCCGTTGACGTGCACATGACCGATCTTCTGGGCGAAAGCACCAACCTGAAGGATTTCAACGGGCTGGTGGCCTGCGGCGGCTTCTCCTATGGCGATGTGCTGGGCGCCGGATCGGGCTGGGCCCGCTCGGTGTTGTTCAACCCGCGTCTGAAGGAAATGTTCGCCGCATTTTTCAGCCGCCCCGATTCCTTCTCCCTCGGCGTGTGCAACGGCTGCCAGATGATCTCCCAGCTCAAGGAGATCATCCCGGGGGCGGCGGCCTGGCCGAGATTCCTGCGCAACCGGTGCGAACAGTTCGAAGCGCGCCTCGTGAGCGTGGAAATCCAGGAAAGCCCGTCCTTGTTCTTGAAAGGCATGGCGGGGTCTATTCTTCCCATTCCCGTGGCCCATGGCGAAGGGCGAGTGGCGTTTGCGTCGCCCGCGGATGAGCAGTCGGTCCGGACCCAGGGCCTGGAGTGCCTCCGCTTTGTGGATCACCAGGGGCAGCCCGCGGAGCTCTACCCGCTTAACCCGAATGGATCCGCGGGCGGCCTGACCGGGCTGACCACGCCTGACGGCCGGGTCACCATCCTCATGCCCCACCCCGAACGCGCGTTCCGGGCGGTCCAATTATCGTATGCGCCCCACGCCTTCCAGTCGATCGAGGAGGGCCCCTGGCTCCACTTCTTCCAAAACGCCCGCCGGTGGTTAACGTGACACACGCACCCCACATGCTGATTCGCAAGCTGTGCGCAGGGCTTCTCGCCCTCGCGGCGCTGCTCCCTCTCTCAACGGCCCGAGCCGATGAAAACGTTCCCGACCGAACGCATGCCGCCGACAGGCAGAGCGTACTCGACAATGCCCTTGACCCCTTTTCCATGTTCAACCAGGTCATCTATGGATTCGAGACTGCCGGTGAAACTGGTTCTGCCGCAACGCCCGGAGAGTCGGGCGGCTCCGCAAAGTCCAAACTAAACCTCCCCAACACGAAATCCTTTCACGGAACAACGTATTTCCTGGTCTTTCGCGACGAGTTCAACGGCACCTCGATTGACGGCAAACAATGGATCACTCTCAGCGGCCAGAGAAAAGGCGGTTACTGGGACACCAACGCCGTTTACGTTGGAAACGGCTGCCTGGTTTTAAAAACCTTCAAGGACTCGATTGGCTACAAGTCGGGCGCGATCAATTCCAAAGGGGCTTTCCAGGCGACTTATGGGTATTTCGAAGTGCGGATGAAGTTCCAGACCCAACAAGGTCATTGGCCGGCGTTCTGGCTATTTAACGAGAAAATCATCACGAACACGCAAGCCAACGGCGGAAAAGACGGAGCCGAAATAGACATCGTGGAAAAGGGATTTCTGGGCGACCGTTTGCAGCACGCCCTTCATTGGGACGGTTACTTGAGTAATCATAAAACCATTTACACTGCCATCCCATAGCCTGAGAAATTAGTGCTGGATGTTTTTTGAAGAACCTGTCACTCGACAGGGTATGAAAAACAAAACCCATCCAGCGAGTCATTCATACACCATCCTGAAGCAGGTCTGCAAATTAATTCCGGGG
>CAIKKV010000594.1 GCA_903828035.1 uncultured bacterium | reverse complement strand
TGGCCATCGACGGGCGCCAGCACAAGGGTATCCATTATGCCATGGAGTTCCTCACCGCCAGCACGAAGGCCATTTTGGATCGCTCGGGATCCAAACCCCCGATCACGGCCGAGGGAAAGGATGTGGTGGTGATCGGCGGCGGCGACACCGGCACAGACTGTGTCGGCACCTCCATCCGCCAGGGATGCCGCAGCCTAGTTCAGCTGGAAATCCTGCCCAAACCCGCCTTGACACGAGCCAAAGACAATCCCTGGCCTCAATGGCCTAAAACCTATAAAATGGATTATGGCCAGGAAGAGGCAGCCGCGCTTTATGGCGCCGATCCGCGCTTGTATTGTGTCACCGCCAAGAAATTTGTCTCCGACCAGTACGGCACGGTGGCAGAGGTCCACACCGTTCATGTGGAATGGATGAAGGACGACAAGGGGCGTTTCATTCCCAAAGACGTCCCCGGCACGGAGAAAATTATTTCTGCACAGCTGGTGCTGCTCGCCATGGGATTCCTCGGTCCAGAAGATCCGGCGCTCAACGGGCTTGGAATCCTCCGTGACGAGCGATCGAATGTCCGCGCCGCTTATGGAAAATTCGCCACCAACATCAAGGGCATTTTTGCAGCAGGCGACATCCGCCGAGGTCAAAGCCTGGTGGTCTGGGCCATCAACGAGGGCCGCGCCGCTGCCCGCGAGTGCGATCGCTACCTGATGGGTTCAACCCAGCTGCCTTAATCAGAGCCAATTATAACCGATATCCTGCCTGTTCGATCGTTCTCGGTTTCTGCCCGCGAATCGATGAGCATGCGGGATGCAGGCAGGCCCCTCCTGCTCCCCTGTGCGTCTGTCTACGGTGACTTCTTGTCGTCCGACGGCATCATGCTGGAAATCATTTTGGCCTGACTTTCCTGAAGGTCGCGGTATTTTTTGAGCTGGTCCCCGTTGAGCACTGATTGCAGTGCCTTGACTTTTTGCTCCACCTGCCACTGCATGACGGCGTTCACATCACCATTTTTCGGCATTCCCTCTGCCAATTTGCCGGAGATTTGGTTGAAAGTATGCTCGTACAACGCCTTGTATACCTGGTCCTGCTGTTCCTGGCTCAGGCCCAGCGAACTTTGCATCTGAATCAACTCGGCATTCGCCACCAGGCGGGCGTTGGACGTGTTCTCCTCAGTCTTGAAATCGGTATAAAGTGTCAATTGTTCCGGTGTCAGCAAAGCCTTAATTTCTTCCTCGGGATTGCCAGTATTTTTTTGTATGCTCGACATTTCGGACTTGGTCATTTTTCCAGCGAACATTTTCTGGGCAGCCTCCACCGCTTGATCGACCTGTTTGCGCATGATTTCCCGAACAGCCTCTTCCTGCTGATCCGTGAGTTTGAGCTTGGTTTTCATGAGCGGCAGTTTGCCCATCAACTGCATTTCCACCGCGCTTTTCATCATGCCGCTGATCCCGGCGGACATGCTGTTAGTTTCCCTTTTCTCCAGGGCATCGGCGGCCTGGGTTTGTGCCTTGATTGTCGCGGTGGTGGCCGCGCTTACTTTGCCCCGAAG
>CAIKKV010000593.1 GCA_903828035.1 uncultured bacterium | reverse complement strand
TGGACGAGGTGACCGACGTCATCACCATGACCTATGCGCCGACCCCGGTCCAGCCGGAGTGGAGCGGCGAGCTCATCATCAACACCGAGCGCGCCCTCGAGGTGGGGCCCCGCTTCGGCGGGGCGGGCCGGGAGCTGGCGCTCTACCTGGCGCACGGGATCGACCACCTGACCGGCGGCGTGGACGACACGCCGGCGGAGCGGCGGCGCATGCGGCGGCGGGAGCTGGGCTGGCTGAAGCACGCCGCCCGCGAAGGCCTGCTCGAGCCGCTGGCGCCCTTCGGGGCCCCGCCGCCATGATCCTGAAGACCGAGGGCGTCATCCTGCGCGTGCTGCCCTACTCGCGCACCTCCCTGATGGCCGACTGCCTGACCCGCGAGCTCGGCCGGGTCTGGCTGCTGGCCAAAGGCGCGCAGCGGCCGAAAAGCATCTTCCTGGGGCAGATCGATCTCTTCTACACCTGCGAGGTGCTGGTCTACCACCGCGCCTCGCGCGTGCTGATCCTGAAGGAATGCGCGGCGCTGGAGACGCGCGACGCCCTCCGCTCCGACTGGCGCGCCGCGGCCTGCGCCTCCTATTTCTGCGATTTCACCAGCCAGGTCACTCCGCCGGGGTTTCCCCACGAGGATCTCTTCGTCCTGCTCGAGCGGGCGCTGGACACCCTGGCGACGCGGGGCGCCTCGCCGGCCCTGATGGGCTGGTATGAACTGGCGGCGCTGAAGGCCCTCGGCCTGGGGCCGGCGCTGACGCGCTGCCCCTCCTGCGGAAAGGACCCGGCTTCCGGCGGATCCCTGCGCGTGAAAATCTCGTCCAAAAGGGGCGGCGTGCTCTGCCGCCAGTGCGAAGACAAGGAATCAGGCCCCGCCATCATCGTCTCGGCCGGCGCGCTGGCCCTGATGAAGGCGTGGGACGGGGCCGCCGACCCCGCCGTAGCCGCGGTGGCCGTGCCCTCGCAAAACCAGTGGAGCGAAATCCAGTCGGTCCTGAAAGACTTCTCGGCCTATCACCTGGATCTCCTGCTCCGCAGCCGTGACATCACGCTGGAGCTGATCAGGAAATAGCGGATAGCGGATCAGTTTAGACGCTGAAGCGGAAGTGGCAGATGTCGCCATCCTCGATGACGTAGTCGCGGCCCTTCACCTGCGCCTTGCCCTTGGCCTTGGCCTCGGCCTCGCCGCCGGCCGCCACCAGGTCGTCGAACTTGATCACTTCCGCGCGGATGAAGCCGCGCTCGATGTCGCTGTGGATCTTGCCGGCCGCCACCGGCGCCGTGCTGCCCTTGCGGATCGTCCAGGCGCGGACCTCGTCCGGCCCGGCCGTGTAAAACGACATGAGGCCCAGGGTGTCGTAGGCGGCGGTGTTGAGCCGCTCCAGCCCCGATTGGGCAAACCCGATTTCGCCCAGGAAGGCTTTGCGCTCCTCGCGATTCTCGATGGCCATGATCTCGCGCTCGATCTTGCAGGAAACGACAATGGCCGAAGCATCCGCCTTCTCGGCATCCAGCGCGGCCTGCACGCCCGACTCGTCGACATTATACACCCAGAGCACGGTCATGAGCGTGAGCAGGCCCAGGGTGCGGATCGTCTTCAGCTCGTTCTCATCGAGGCCGGCATCCTTGAGCCACTTGCCCGCGGCCAGCGCGGCCTGGCACTTGAGCAGCGCCTTCTCCTCCGCCTGCTGGGCGGGATTGAGGCCCGCGCGCTTTTCCTTGGCGAGCCGCTCCAGCCGCTTGTCGACCATATCCACGTCGGCAAAGACGATCTCGGTGGCCAGGTCGGAGCGGTCGCGCTCGGCGTCCACGCTTCCGCGCGGGTGGAAGACATCGGGCGCGGTGAAGGCGCGAAGCACCACGCACAGCAATTCGCACTTGCGGGCCGCCTCCATCCAGGTGCCCTTGCCGCCCTCGGGCACATCGGGGCAGAGGACCATCAGGGTTTCGGCATAGCGGGTTTTCTGGGGCTTGCAGATCTCCGCCAGCTTCTCCACCCGGACGTCATAGACCGCCGCCGCGCCTTCCACGGCCTCATCGTCGCGCCGGCCCTGGGGCACATCGCGGTTGGTCAGCAATTTAAAAAGGGTTTTCTTGCCCGACTGGGCGTATCCGACAATGGCCGCTTTCATTCATCCTCGCTTGGTCGTGTGGGGTATCGGCACTATCCTAACAGCGAATCGGGTCAATACAATCGCAATTTCAAGTCTTGCATCTCCACGCACCCCGTTATATAAAACAGCATAATATTTCCAGATAGGAAAATCATATGACACTATCATTCAAACGCCTGGGTCTTGCCGTTCTCGCCTTGTGCGGCTGCCTCGCGACGGCGGACGCCTCAACCGTCATAAAAATATCCGATTCGTTTCCGAGCAATACCCAGAATACGCTTTGGACCAAGAACCTTGGAATCACTCCGAACTTCATCTGCCAAAACGATCGTCTTTGTCTGCGCCGGAAAAACTCGAACCCGTACGCCACGCAATTCGACAAGTGGAGCAGCACCTTCTCGGGGAAACAGAATGCCTGGATCTACGATGTCTGCCTCACGGTCCATGTTCCCCACAAAATCATCGCGCCGGAAGGCGACAACACTGATCTCTGCGAGGTGGGCGTCGGCTTCTCGATAAACGACCCCAACCACTATGTCCAGCTGGCTATGACCGACACGCTGGCCAGCCGGCTGCTCATCCTCAGGACCTACAACGGCAAACAGGCTTTTGCCGTCTGCTGGCCACTCCCCGCGGAAGTGAACAAGACGGTCATTCTCCGCTTGACCCTCATCAACGGCCAGGTGAAAACCATGTGGCGAACGCCCGGCGGAATCTTCAGGAAGATCGGCGACACCATCAATATCTCGGCGCTCGTCTCCACCGCCCCGTCGGCCACCGTGCTTCGCCCCTATCTGACCGGACTCATCCAGAACGCCGCCTGCCCGATCGACTGGAATGTCTGGGCGGACGACTTCTCGCTGATCTACCAGCACACGCCGTAGCCGTCGCGGATTCCTTCAAAAGAGGGACAGCTGCGAGGGCGGGACCGGCGGGGCCGGCTTCTCATACCCTTCGTCCACCGGCAGGTTGGCCGCCTGCCGCGCCAGGACCGCTATCTCGTCGCACCGGGTGTTTTCCGGATTCTCCCAGTGCCCCTTGACCCAGACGAACTTCACATCGCGCGCGTCGGATAAATTAAGCAGCACGTTCCACAGGTCGGGATTCAGCGCGGGGTCCTTCCCCTTGTTCCGCGTCCACGCCTGCTGCCGCCACTTGGCCGCGTAGCCCCCGGTGTACATGTCCACGAGGTACTTGGAGTCGCTGTAGATCGTCACCTTCCGCCCGTGGGCCGGCGGGTCGCCCAGCTCGCGCAGCCCGGCGATGGCGCCAAAGATTTCCATCCGGTTGTTGGTCGTCTTGCGAAAGCCGCCGGACAGCTCCCGCCGGACGCCGTCCCGGATCAGGATAACGCCATAGCCGCCCGCCCCGGGATTGGGAGAGGCGGCGCCATCGGCATACATAACGACCTCTTCGGCCGGGGGTGATTCATTCATGCTCCCCAGTATATGAAACCCGCGCCTGTCAAAGCGAGATTAAGATTACGATTACGATCACGAGCAGGAACCACACTTTGTTTTAAATTGTTGTATTAGGAGTTTGTCATCCCGAGCGTAGTCGAGGGATCTAGCACCGCTCAAACCAATTTGAGAGTCCTCGACTTCGCTCGGAATGACAACCTTCTCGTTTCCAAGCCATGGGACGGTGGCGATTACGATTAAGAGTCCCTAATTCCCTGTCATTTTTTTTGTGACAGAAACCCCGCCGCATGGTACCCTTTTCCGTTATGCCGACCCAAAATTCATTCACGTACGTGCTCAGTGAAAGCCAGCAGCAGGCGCTCATCGCGCTGCTCCAGGCTGGCAATTACCGCCCCGTCGACGTCGAGCACACCCGCATCGCCGTCCAGGGCGACGGATTCCGCGTATCCCTGTACAAGAGCGGCAAGTGCCTGATCCAGGGCGCGGGGGCCTCCGACTTCGTCACCTTCGCCATGGAGCCCATGATCCTCCAGGCCGTCAAGCTGGGCTACGAGGACGTGGTCGACCCCGAGGGCTCCCAGCCCCACATCGGCGTGGACGAGAGCGGCAAGGGCGACTTCTTCGGCCCGCTCGTCATCGCCGCCGTCTACGTCACCACCCCGCTCGTCAAGGTCTTCCGCGAAATCGGCATCAAGGACAGCAAGCGCATCACCAGCGACGCCAAGGCGCGCGAGCTCGCCCGGGCCATCCGGGAGCGGGTGGGCGACAAGGTCTCCGTGATCGCCGTGGGCCCCCGGAAATACAACGAGCTCTACCACAAGATGCGCAACGTCAACCGCCTGCTGGCCTGGGGCCACGCCCGCACCATCGAGAATGTCCTGGAGAAGGCGCCCGACTGCCCCCGCGCGCTCTCCGACCAGTTCGGCGACAAAAGCCTGATCGAAAAGGCGCTCCTCCAGCGCGGCAAGGCCATCCAGCTGGACCAGCGCCACAAGGCGGAATCCGACATGGCCGTGGCCGCCGCCTCCATCCTGGCCCGCGACCGCTTCCTCTTCGCCATCTCCGAGATGAGCGAGCGCTACGGCGTGAAAATCCCCAAGGGCGCCTCGGCGCTGGTGAAAACCATCGCCCTCAAGCTCATCGAGGAAAAGGGGCCCGCCGTGCTGCTCGACACGGTCAAATGCCATTTCAAAACCACCGACGAAGTCCTGGCCTCCTGCGGCCACACCCGCGCCGAGCTGGGCCCCGACGGAAGGGCGCCTGTCGCCTCCGCCTTCAAGCGGCCCTTCCACAGGAAAAAGGAGCCGCCCCCCTCATGACCGGAATGCTGCACCGCGTGTCCCTCCATACCGCGCCCGCCCTGGCCGAGGTGCTCGAAGAGGCCCTTCCCGCGGCCGGCTATCCGGTGTCGCTCTGGACCAACGCGGAGGGAACGATCGCCCGCATCGACCACTTCGCCGTCACCCGCGAGGAGGCCGACTCGGCCGCCGCCGCCCTGGCCGCCCTCGCGGC
>CAIKKV010000592.1 GCA_903828035.1 uncultured bacterium | reverse complement strand
CCGTTCTGCGGGGTAGCGGGCGGCGGAAGTCGAAGAACCCGTTCAGGGACAACCTGAAGCCGGGCGACTGGCTCATCTGGATCGCCTACCTGGGCCTCAATTCGGCCTGGACGGACTACGGCACGCAAATCCGGGAGGCGGGCGTGGAGCTGGTGACCTCCTATGCGCCCGATCCGGAGTGGACCAAGGATATTCCGCCGGTCAAGGGACACATCGACCAGTGCTGGAAATTGCCCGACGCCGACGTGGCGATTCCGGTTTATCCGCATGCCATGGGGCCGGTGAGCGGCATCAATGCCCTCCTGGTCCTGCGCATGCTGGACGAGGAGACCGCGGCGCGGCTTAACGCTGAGAAAGGGGCCCATCCATGATCCGACTGATGAATCCCTATGAAAATCTGGCCGGCGGCCGCTGGCTGCGCGGCAACCTGCACGCCCACACCACCCGCAGCGACGGAGCCCGTTCCCCGCAGGCCGTGCTCGACGATTATGCCGGCCGCGGCTACGGCTTCCTGATGTTTTCGGATCACGATGTATTCACGTCCGAAGCCGATCTGCAGGCGCTGGAGGCCCGCGGCCTCATCCTGATTCCGGGCACGGAGGTGACCCGCGGCGGCCCGCACCTGCTGCATGTGGACGGGGACCGGCTGATTCCCGCCGAGGGCACCCGGCAGGAGATCCTGGACGCCATCCTGGCCGCGGAGCGGGAGTCGGGGCGGGGGTTCGCCATCATGAATCATCCCGACTGGCAGTCGCAGTTCGACCATGCCACCATCGGGCAGCTTCGCGAGTGGACCGGCTACCTCGGCCTGGAAATCTACAACGGCGTGATCAACCGGCTGGACGGCAGCCCGTACGCCCTCGGCAAGTGGGATATGCTGTTGTCGGAGGGGCGGAAGCTCTGGGGGTTCGCCCACGACGACCTCCATCGCGCCGCCGGTGACATTGAATGGGGGTGGAACGTGGCCTACGTACGCGAGCAGAGCTCCGCCGGCGTGGTGGAGGCGCTTCGCAGCGGCCGGTTCTACGGGTCCAGCGGCGTGGCCATCCGGTCCATCGAGGTGCAGGGCTCGCGCGTGCGGATCGTCACGGAAAACGCCCGCCGCATCGCGGCCATCGTCAATGTGGGGAAACGCCTGGCCATGGTCGATGCGGCCGAAATGGAGTTTGAATGTCCGCCCGCAGCGCGGTACGTGCGCTTCCAGTGCTGGGGCGATGGCGAAAAGATGGCCTGGACCCAGCCGTTCTACGCGGAACAAGTGGTCGATTCGGCCGGGACGGGGATGCCGCGGATTTAGTCGCTTGCATGAAAGTTTTCGCCCGATAGACAAATCGAGGGCACTGGGCAGTCGTATTTATAAAGAAGGATACAGGATGCCGGAGCGGCCCGACCCCATTGCAGAGGAGCGCATCAAAGCCTTGCTGCTTGATCGCAATCCGGCGGCGCTGGAGCTCCTGTGGGACCACTACGCCGGCGAACTGCTCTGTTACTTGTCGGGCCTTTCCGGATCACGCGCCGACGCGGAGGATATCCTTCAGGACGTTTTTCTCCGGATCGCCAGGAAGCCCGGCGCCGTGGCCGGCGCCAGGAGCCTGCCGGCCTACCTCTTCCGGATGGCCCGCAATGAATGCTATACCCACCTGAAGCGGCGCGGCAGGCGGGAGCGGCCGGCCGCGGAGTTCGGCGGCTGGCTGGAGGCCCAGGCGGGAGAGGCGGGCCCTTCCGGGCACGCGGAGGCGGTGGCGGCGGCGCTTGGCCGGATTCCGGAGGAGCAGCGATCGGTCATCGTCCTGAATGTCTATGCGGGAATCACCTTCCGCGAGATCGCCGAACGGCTGAAGATATCCGCGCACACGGCGGCCAGCCGGTATCGCTACGGCGTGGCCAAACTGCGTGAGCTGCTGAAAACGGAGCTATATGAAAACAAACCTTGAACCGGAGGACCTTCGCCCTTGCGAATGGGAGGGGCTGCGCGTGCCGCCGCCTTCACCGGAATTGCGGGCGCGGGTGCTGGCGGAGGCCCGGCGCGTGTGGAGTCCCGCCGCCGACCGCTCCGTTTTGTCCGGCTGGTTTTCGTCGCCCTGGCTTGCCGTCGCCGCCGCTGTCGTCGCCCTTCTGCTAGGGGGGCTTTCCCATCTCGCCGCCAGTCGTGCGTTGGCGCCCTGGCGCTGTTCCGGCTCGACAGGATTGGAGATCGCGGGTAGCGCTGAAACGATGAGTGATCCCGAAACGGAGCGAGGTTTTCGTTCTCGCCTGGCGGCCAGCCGCCTCGCGCGGTTCAATCCGGAAGGCCTTTGTCCCCTGAGGATTGGCGCCTTTCTCGAGCAGACGGAATCCGATTCTTTTCCGGCGCAACCCGTGTTCCTTCTTCCGCAAAGCGCCCTGCCGAGCGCGTATTCCCTTCGCCCGATCAGTTAACCCCGCCCATCAGGAGCCCGTCATGAATGTGAATCGTCCCTGGAAATGGATAGCCCTGCTGGTTTTCCTGCTTGGCCTGGCGTATGCCTCGATGGAGCTGAAGGCCAGCCAGGCGCTTCGGAACGCGTATCGTGCCCTCGAAAAGGACGGCCGCCCTTTGAAGGCCGAACAGGTTATCCCGCCCCCCGTCCCGGATTCCGATAATGCCGCGCTTTTATACCAGGCGGCCGTGCTTCGCCTCAAAGCCGCTCCGGCGGCCGGCTCCACGAATCTCTTCCAGCGGCTTGACGACCTGGCGAAAAACCTGGCGGGAGGCGCGCCCGCGGAGGCGGACCGCGCGGAGTTCGACCGCCTGATGGCCGATCCGGTGTGCAGGGAGGCGCTGAGCCTGGTCCGGCAGGGAACGGGTCGCCGGGGTTGCCGGTATCCGCTGGATTACGCCAAGGGCGCCGCCATGGAGTTGCCTCATTTGTCGGCGATGCGGGGGCTTTCCCGCATCCTGTGCGCCCAGGCGCGCAACCAGGCCGTGCGCGGGGATCTGTCCGGCGGCTGGGAAACCGTGCTTGTCAGCCTTCGCCTGGCGTCAGCGCTCCAGCCGGAGCCCACTCTCATCAGCTATCTTGTCCGGATTACGCAGTATCAGGCGTCCCTTGCGGGTATGGCGGACGTGGCGCGGCTGGGTCTGCCTTCCGAAGCCCAGGCCGCCGCGATCGCGCCGCTCTTGGCCGACAACGACGAGGGCCGCCTACTGGCCTCTGCCCTGGACGCCGAACGGATATTGTTGGGCGAGTGGGCCTTTGCCCTTGCGCCGGGCGAACTTCGAAGGGTGCTGTTTTCGGATTCCACCGCTGGCAACTCCCGGGCGGAGAAAGCGTTTTTCACGTTTCTGCGACTGACGCCGGTCTGGAATTACGATCACGCCGCCTATCTTTCCCTGATGCAACAATACACGCACAGGGCCATGGCGCTTGATGAGCCCGGTGAAAGGGCCGGAAATGAGGCTGAAATCGATCAGTTCCCCCGCTATTGCGTGCTGACCCGCATGTTGGCGCCCGCGCTGGGGAAGGTTCGGATGCGGTCGGTTACCCTGGTTGCGGAGAAACGGATTACGGGGGCCGGGCTTGCTTTGCTAAAGTACCGGAAGGACCATGGGTCTTTCCCGGTGACGCTTGGTGAGGGAGGAAACACCAACGGAATGGATCCCTTCACGGGGAAGCCCCTTCTTTACCAGGCCCGTGGCGACGGATTCCTGCTTTACAGCGTCGGGCCGAATCAAAAGGACGATGGTGGATCCCCGGAAAAAGGCGTCGACGGGAACCCGCTGGATATCGCCTGGCGCTTCTGAGCGCGGCCGGCTAGTCGCCTTCGGGGATTCAGCTTGCCCGTTCGCACAGATCAGCCATCACGCGGCGATCAGCAGCCCGGGTCCGCTGCCGTGCTGTTTCGATTTCGATCCGCCAGGGCCGTCTCCTTGTTTTGATCCGACAAGTTCTGTTGTCTTTGGGATGGCGGAAGAATAAAATAAAAACAGTGAACGTCAATCCAGCAGGCGAGTCGTGGAACAAGAGGGGGATGGGTCTATGAAAGCGGCGGACGAGCTGTTCCGTGAATTGTTCGATTTAACCGGGCGCACGGCCCTGGTGAGCGGCGCCACGAAGGGGCTGGGCCGGGAGTTTGCCCGGACCCTGGCGCTGGCCGGGGCGAAGGTGGGAATCTGCAGCCGGCACGGGGCGGAGGCGGAAGCCGTGGCCGCGGAGCTGGCGGCGGAAACGGGGCGGCCGGTGCTGGGCATGGCGTGCGATGTGACGGCGGAGGCGGACGTGGCCCGGTGGGTGGCGGCGGCGGGCGAGAGGCTGGGCCCCCCCGACATCCTGGTGGCCAGCGCGGGCATCAACATCCGCAAGCCGACGGCCGAGCTGACCGGCGCGGATTTTGACGCCGTCATGGATGTCAACGTCAAGGGCGCCTATCTGTGCAGCCGGGCGGTCCTGCCGGGCATGCAGCGCCGGAAGTTCGGGCGGATCGTGTTCCTGGGGTCGATGCTCTCGTTCATTTCCATTCCCGGCCGCGCCGCCTATGCCTCCAGCAAGGCCGCCCTGCTGGGGCTGGCCCGGACCCTGGCGCTGGAGGCGGCGGCGGACGGCGTGTGCGTGAACGCGCTGTGTCCCGGTCCCTTTGAGACGCCCATGAACCTGCCGCTGCTGGAGGATCCGGAGAAGTACAAGGCGTTCATCGCCAAGCTTCCGATCGGCCGCTGGGCCAAGCCCTCCGAGGTGCGGGGCATTCTCCTGTACCTGTGCTCGCCCGCGTGCAGCTTCATGACGGGCTCGTCCATCGTCATCGATGGCGGTTGGACCGCGCAATAAGCGGCGGGCGGGGCTGGCGGAGAAGCGGAGCGGCCGCCAAGACAACGGGCCGAAGGTCACCGGCTTGGCGGTCGGCGCAAGCGGCCCTTCCCCCGGGCCGCGAGCGCCTTTCGCCCTCGCTCCCGCTCGGGCTCAACCGCCGCCGGTTCCTTTCGGCCCGGGCGGCCTCTACGCTTCTCCGCCAGCCCCGCCCTTTGCTCCGGGTTTCGGAGGGGCGAGCGCTGCGAGCCCTTATTCGGCATACGTGCGAAGGATGG
>CAIKKV010000591.1 GCA_903828035.1 uncultured bacterium | reverse complement strand
GACCCGACATCCACGGCGATAATGAAGTTCGCGCCCATCTCCTTGGCCACATCCACCGGCAGATTATTCACAATGCCGCCATCCACGAGGATGTGCCCCTCGATCCGGGCGGGAGTGAACGCACCTGGCACGGCCATGCTGGCCCGCATCGCCCGGGCAAGATTGCCGTGATCGATGATGAACGCCTTGCCTGACTCCAAGTCAGTCGCCACGGCGCGAAACGGAATCGGCAACTCATTGAAGTTCGTAATGGCCGCCGAGCGAAGCGCCATGTACTGGAGCACATTGTTGAGCTTCTGTCCGGCCGCCACACCTGTACCCATTATAGGCTTATTCCACCCCATGCCCATTTCGAAAAGGTAGCGCTGATCCTCGAGCTTTCGGCGGAAAAACAGCTCCCGCCGCGGCGTTTTGTCGCTCATCACCTCGTTCCAGTCGAGCGCCTGGAGAAAGGTCTGGATCTCGTCCGGCGACATGCCGCTGGCGTAGAGCCCGGCGATGATCGACCCCATGCTGGTGCCCACGATATAGTCGATGGGAACCCGCGCCTCCTCCAGAACCCGCAGCACGCCGATATGGGCGAAGCCCAGCGCCCCGCCACCACCGAGAACGAGGCCGATTCTGGGTCGGACCTGATTCGTCGATACTTCCGCCCGGGCGGTCAAAAGCGGAAGCAGGACAAGCGCCAAAGTGATCAATTTCTTTAACATAGCCCTCTCGCCTCCTCCTCGATTGAATCAGCGCGGTTAATCGACTACCAGCAAGGCGCGGGCATCCGCCTCCCGATTCGGGGTGAAATAGCGCACGGCACCCGACCGATGACCACCACCCAACAACTTCTTCAGCGAGCTCATGGATACACTCCCTTCCCCTGATTCGCTATTTGCCCGGAGAAACGGTCGGATCCGGCTGCTTCTGTGTGGCCGGCACCAACGGGACCGCCCCCGCCAGTTGCAAGCGGATCATCAGGTCAAGGCGGTTTTCCACCTGGGCCAGCCGCAGCGCCTTCGTCGCCGTAAGCGTTTTGGAGACTTTCATCATGTAACCTGCCCGGGTATCCACGAGCTTCTTCTCGAGCGCGAGATACTCCTTGAGCATCTGCCCCGCCCAGTCTTCAGGCACGTTCGGATACACATCGGCATACTCCAATACGAGTTTGATCAGCCCGTCATTGACTTTATCCCGATCGGCCCGGTATTCGCGGTACAGCGGCCAGAAGACGGCGCCGTCCGCCTCGGAGAGTTGCATGGCGTCGGCAACCAGGGCGATGCGATCCGCTTTGAGGGATTCGCGAAGAACGGCCATTTCATTCTGAACGCCCTCGGCCATGACCGACGTGGCAGGCACAACCGCCATCACGCCGGCAATAACCAGGGCGGCAACTGAGTGAAGCGCAACTTTTGATTTCATGTGGCTTCTCCAAGCGGATGTTAGCGGGCGGTGTTGATGGTGACCGGTTGTTGGATCTCGAACTCAAGTAGCGTCTCCGGCGGGACCACAATAGGCTGGCCCGGCTTCAATCCAGAGGCCAGCGCGCCGATGGCCGCGCCCTTGCCCACCGAATCCTTGCCGACAAGGGCGCCAACCGCCGCCCCGGCGACGGCCCCCTTGGCGGTCTTGCCGATCGAACGGGACCCCGCCTGGGCGTAAGAACCGGTCATAATCGGGACCAGCGTCCCGCCGATGGTCAGTTCGCGAAGATGCAGGTCCAACTCGCTTTTTCCGGCGAACCGCCCGGACTGCGCGGCCTTCTCGATCCGGCCATAGACCTTTGTGCCCGCCTTGGCAACCATGACGTTGTTGACAACCAGATCCGTCTCCAAAACCGTGGCAAACCGCTTGCCCTGGGGATCACGGGAGGTCGCGCCATCCACCATCCGCACCAGGAGCACCGTCCCGGCAGGCACGACCACGGAACCCGGCGCAGCGGCAGGCGCGGGGGCTGCCACCGTTGGAGCAGACGCCGCGGGGACTGCCGCTACGGCCACTTCCGCAGGGGCGGCTCCCCCCGTGAATGACAGCGCGATGGCTTGAGCCTTTTCGATCACCTTGACACCTTCGGCCGTCTCGAAACGGATCGTACCCGCGGTGCCGCCCGTATACGTGCCGTTCAACACCTGTCCATTCTTCAATTCCAGGACATCGGCTCCCGAGCGGACAGCCGTGACCTGCAGGACTGCCATCAAAGCCAGTCCGATAATACCTACACCTCTACTTCTCATTGCCATCTCCCTTTTGACGCTTACTTCGTCTCGCCGGCTTTCCCTGCAGGATCCGGCTTGACGGCCATAGAACCCTGTGCGCCCATCGCCTGCTCCAGCCGATCACTCATGAGTTTTACCCGGATGCGAGCCTGGTCAGACTCGTACACGAGCGACTTGAATTTGGCGAAGTCCTGCCGGAGCTCGGCCGTCATATCATCGAGCAGCTTGTCCAGCTCAAAGGCCGCCTTGCCGCCAACCGGGCGGGTGGCTGCCTTGGGCGCTGTAACCAGCTGTTCGATCTGGTCACGGCGGGATTTCACAACCTGCCGGGCGTCTTCGTTGTCCATGACAAGCTGCTCGCGCTTCTGAGGATCAACGGCTGACCGAAGCTCCTCGTCACGCATCGCTATTTCGCGGTTCTGCTTGTCGATGCTTGCGCGGAGCGTGGCCACGAGATCCGCTTTCACCTTCACGGATGCCTGGGCGTCATAGCGCTGCTTCCGCTGTTCCTGGGTCTCGTTGAAGTCCCCGCTCCCCCCGCCTTCCTGGTGAAGGACAAGGGATTCCGCAATGGCCAGCGATTGCGTCACTCGGCTTTCAATCCGGGCGTTTAGCGCCGCAACCTCGCGGGCCAGCACATCCTCATCCTTCAGGCTGCGCCCGCTCTCGAGCTCCTTCCGCCGGCGATCCCGCTCCTGGGCATAATAAAGGGCGGTGGCCTTGATGCCGGCCAGGGCGTCTTCCTTGGACTTGCGAATCCGGTTGCCCGACCCGTCCGTCGAGTCCCGGACCGAGCAGAGCAGCGAGATCATGCGGTTAATCCGCGACTCAATGTCGTTGTCCAGTGAAACCAACTGGGCGGTCACCGAAGCCGCGCGCGCTTCGGCGCGGGCCAGCTCCCCCTTCATCACGAGCAACACACTCTCAGTCTGGACCTGATCGGCCGGCGCCGTCGAATCCGCCGGTTGTTGCGCGGTTGCGGAGTTCAAAAACAAAAGGCCGGCGCAAAGCATGCCGGGCACCCAAAGTCGGTTCGTACAAGCCTGATTCATGACTGGTTTGTGTCCATTCGAAAGCTGCTTAGTTCATCAAGATCGTCTGGTCGCCTGTGAATTGGTCATACGAAAGCTGAACCGTCCATACTCCGGGCGTGCCCTTTCCTGTGACGCCGTTCTGTACGAACTTATTGTCGCCCAGATATAAGGTATAGCTGGGCGTGACAAGAACGCTTCTCTGAATCAACTTGCCCTTGGCATCGAAGACCTGGATCAGCGCATCCCCCGCCCGGAAGTCGGCAATCGTAACCTGGAACCGCGCCTGCGAAAGCGTGGTGTCCCAGGAATAATTGTCG
>CAIKKV010000590.1 GCA_903828035.1 uncultured bacterium | reverse complement strand
TCTGGTACAACAACTTCTTCGGGTGCGAGACGCACGCGCTGCTCCCCTACAGCCAGTACCTGAGCCGCTTTCCCGCCTACTTCCAGCAGGGGGACATGGAGAGCAACGGGAAGAGCGTCGACAAGGAAGGCCGCCCCGTGGCCTGGCAGACCGGCCCCGTGATCTGGGGCGAGCCCGGCACCAACGGGCAGCACGCCTTCTACCAGCTGCTGCACCAGGGGACCAAGCTGATCCCGGCCGACTTCATCGGCTTCACGCAGCCGCACGCGGATCCGCTCGTCCGCTCCCACCATGCGGCCTTCATGGCCAACCTGGTGGCGCAGACCGAAGCGCTGGCCTTCGGGAAGACGGCCGAGTCCCTGCGCGCGGAAAAGACGCCCGAGGCGCTGGTGCCGTATAAGACCTTCGAGGGGAACCGGCCCACGAACACGCTGCTGGCGGAGTCGCTCACGCCCTTCTCCTTCGGCGCGCTGACGGCTCTCTACGAGCACAAGATCTTCACCCAGGGCGTGCTGTGGGACGTCTATTCCTTCGACCAGTGGGGCGTGCAGCTGGGCAAGGTCCTGGCCGGCGCTGTGCTGGCCGAGCTGACCGCCCCGGCGGAGCCCGCGCTGAAACACGACAGCTCCACCAACGCCCTCATCCGCCGGTGTCGCAAGGGGTTGAAGTAGGCTGGGGCTGGAGGCGTCGCAGCGCTCCGCCCTCCGAAAAAATTGCATTTCGCCGGAGGGGCGAGCGCTGCGAGCCCTTCTGTCCGGGTAAACTGGCGCGAGCCCTTATCACTTCACCAGCGAAACAAACCGCGCAAAGGGGGCGTTCCAGGCTAAGGGATCATGCGGCTTGTATTCCTTGATGGGAAACGCCTTGCGCAGCAGCGGCTGGGCCTCCGCCAGCGAGCGCAGCAGGCCCAGGCCCACCGCCTGCACCATGATGTTGCCGACCGCCGTGGCCTCGGACGGCCCCGCCACCACCGGCAGCCCGCAGGCATCCGCCGTGAACTGGTTGAGCATGAGGTTGTTCGACCCTCCGCCCACGATGTGCACGGTCCGGGCCCGCTTGCCGGTGATCTCCGCCAGCTGCTCGTGCACCAGCCGGTACTTCAGCGCCAGGCTCTCGTACACGCAGCGCAGGCACGCCCCGCGCGACGCCGGCGCCGGCTGGCCCGTCTTCCGGCAGAAGGCGATGATCGCCTCCTCCATGTTCGACGGATTGTAAAAGCCGGAATCGTCGGGATCCACCAGCGACGCGAACGCCGGCGACGCCAGCGTCAGGGCATCCATCTCCTTCCACGGCATCTCGCGGCCATCCGCATCGCGCCAGACGCGCCGCAGCTCCTGCGCCAGCCACGAGCCCATGCAGTTCTTCAGGAACCGGATATTGCCGATGCCGCCCTCGTTGCTGAAATTGTGCTTCATCGCCGCCGGCGTCGTGATCGGCTCCGGAATCAGCTTGCCGACTAGCGACCAGGTGCCCGAGCTGATGATCAGCGCCTCGTCGGGGTTGTCGACCGGCGCGGCCGCGAAGGCGCTCGCCGTGTCGTGCGAGCCCACCGCGATCAGCGGCGCGGGCGTGACGCCCAGCGCCTCCGCCAGCGCCGTGTGCAGCCGGCCCACGGCGTGGCCCGGCGCCACGATCGGCGGCAGCAGGTCTTCGGGAATGCCCAGCGCGGCGAGAATCTCGGGGCTCCACCGGCGCGTCTTCGCATCCATGAGCTGCGTCACGCTGGCCCAGGACGAATCGACCGCCTTGACGCCGCCCAGGTAGTAATAAAACAGGGACGGAACAGGCAGGAACGTGCAGCCCGGCCGCACCCACTCGGCCCGCCGGGTCATGAGCCAGAGCAGCTGGTTGCTGATGTTGAAGGGCTGGAAGTGGATGCCCGTGATGGCGTACATGCGGGTCGCGTCGATGCGCGCCTTGACCTCGGCCACCATCGTGTCGAGCCGGTGGTCCCGGTAGGCGTACACCTTGCCGAGCAGCTCGCCGTCCGGCGCCAGGAGCGCGCCGTCCGAGCCCCAGGTGTCGATGCCGATCCCGTCCAGGGCGGCGCCGTACTTGAGCCGGTAGGCGTTGATGCCCGCCCGGATATTCTGGTACAGCAGCGTGTCATCCCAGTAGGTCCGCTCGGTGAGCCGCCCGGAGGCATCCGGCACCAGGAACGTCACGCCCTCGTGCGAGAACCGGTGCAGCTCCTCCATGGCGAAGCCGCCGGCCTCGAAGGTGCCCGCGAAACACTTGCCGCCCGACGCGCCGAAATCGACCGCCAATACCCGTGTGATTTTGCTCATGCGCCCCTCCGTCAACTACCGCATCTCCTGACCGCCGGTCACGTTGATCGCCTGGCCCGTCATATAGGCCGCCTGGTCCGACGCCAGGAACACCAGCAGGTTGCAGATGTCCTCGTACGTGCAGCCGCGCTTCATCGGCACCTGCTCCTGGTAGAACCGCCGGACGTCCTCCACCGACTTCGCCCCCGGCACCTTGCCCGCGCGCAAATACTGGGCGAAAAGGCCGTTGTCCGGATTGGACCACAGCGGCGAATCGAGCAGGTTGCCCGGGCACACGGCGTTGACCCGGATGCCGTGATCGGCCAGCTCCAGGGCCACGCTCTGCACCAGGCCGATGCCGCCGAACTTGCTCGCGGCGTAGGCCGAGTTGCTCTTGCTCCCCTTCTTGCCCGACTTGCTGTTGACCTGCAGGATGACGCCGGCCTTCCGCGGCTTCATCACGCGCGCCGCGTGCTTGAAGGTCAGGAAGTTGCCGAACAGGTTGACGTTCATGACCGCGCGCCACTTCTCGGCGTTGGCCGTGTCGATGGGCTCGGCGATCAGGATGGCCGCGTTGGCCACGCAGATATCGACCTTGCCGAACGTCGCCACCGCCGTGTCGAACGCGGCGGCCACATCGGCCTCCTGCGACACGTCGGTCTTCACCGGCACGATCGTCCGCCCCGTGGCCGCGGCCGTGCGCGCGCAGGCGGCCTCCAGCTCGGGCAGCTTGAGATCGGCGGCCACCACGTGGCAGCCCTCCTGCGCCAGGCGGCGGCAGACCGCCTCGCCCAGCCCCTGGGCCGCGCCCGTTACCACGGCAATCTTGTCCTGGAACATCATGTGCATCTCCTTGCGCAATTTCTTCCCATAGGGCCTATACGTCCTATCGGTCCTATGTCCTATCGGACCTATTTCTGGTCCTTCTGCATCATCTGGATGCGGTGCTTGGGGGCGTCCAGCGCCATCAGGTCCTGGCACTGCGAATCGCTCAGGAAGATCGCCTTGCCGCAGATGGTGGCGGCGATCTGCGACTTGGCCGCATCCTCCACGACCACGCAGCGGTAATAGGCCTGCTTCATCGTCACGCCCAGCCCGATGATGCCGTGGTTGACCATGAAGATGGTGTCCGCCTTTTCGGAACAGGAGCCGATCGCGTCGGCGAGGTCCTGGGTCGTGGGCGTGATGTACGGCACGGTGCCGATGCGCCCCAGGTCGCAGACGAACTCGGCGAACATGGGCTTGAGCGTGGTGCCGGAGCTGATCACGCCGGACGCCCACGGGGAGTGCGTGTGGAACACGGCCTGCAGCTCGGGCCGCGCGCGGTAGATGGCCAGGTGCATGTTGACCTCGGAGGTCGGCCGGTTCTTCCCCTCCACCTGCTTGCCGCTGTCGAGATCCATGCCGCACAGGTCCGACGGCGCCATCTCGTCCATGGCCACGCCGCTGGGCTTCATCCACACCATCTTGCCCTCGCGCGCGCTGATATTGCCGCCCGCGCCCGCCACCAGGCCGGCCTGCACGATCTTGACGCCATACTTCACCAGGTCTTCGCGAATCGATGCCATTGTTGTTCCTTTTTTGTATTTCCACGAGGCGTCGCAGCGCTCCGCCCTCCGGAACATTCCCCGGAGGGGCGAGCGCCGCGAGCCCTCAAATCGCCTTCTCAAACCACTCTTTTGCCCGCTCCGGCCCCAGGGCCGCCAGCTCGGCCGCCCTGGCCTCGGTCAGCGGAGGCCGGTTGCCCACCGCCTCGAAGAAGCGGTTCTTCGCCGCCGTGTCGCTCCCGAACCGGCTCTTCGCGGCCGCGCCGGTGTAGCTGAAATCGGCATAGCGCAACAGCACGGAGTGGCCGCAGAAGATCGCGGCGCCGCGCCGGAAAATCTCCGCGTAGGGCTTCAGCGCGGGGCCCGCGAGATCGTCGGCGAACGGCAGGCCGTCGCGATTCAACTCGGCGCCAATGTTCACCGGCAGGTGAAGCGCGTCGGCCGCCTCCACGAACTCCTTGAGCTTCTTCTGCTTGAGCGCGGCGGCGGGATCCTTCAGGTTCCAGTTGCGGTCCGGCACGATGTTGACCGCGGCGCAGCCCTTGGCCATCAGGCATTCGCACATGGCGCGCGGATCCGCCTCGCCCGCGCTGGTGCCGTCCAGCCACGTGATCATGGGAATGGCGCCGCACGCCAGGCACCAGGCCGCGAACTCGTCGGCCGGGGGGAACGTCTTTTCCGTGGGCTGCTCGTAACCGAACCCGCCCTTCTTGGCAAACTTGGCGCGCACCTTTTCCTCAAGCGCGGGGATGTCGCGCGTGAGGGCCGCGGCGGCCGCGGGCTCGAGCGCCAGGACGCGGGCCCAGAAGGCCGCGCCGCTGTCCGCCGGGAAGACGGCCGCCGCCTTGCGGCAGTAGGCGCGGATGATATGGCGCTCCGTGGGGGCCCCCGAGGGCGTCAGCGGCATCACGTCGCGCTCGAGGTCGATGGCGATCTCGGCCACATGGGGGTTGATCCGCCGGATCAGGGCCAGGTTGCGGTTGCCGGCCTGCCGGCGCCAGCCCGCCAGCGTCTTACCCTCGTCCGAGGCGGGGGACGGCACTTTCGCGAAGCCCGCGCCCATGATGTAGGTGACTCCCGGCTCGCCCGGCGAATTGATCTCCGCCGAGGCATACTCGCGCAGGAAGGCGCGGGTTTCCAGGTTGACCGTGGTGCGCATGCCCAGGATCAGCCCGGCGCGGTTGAACTCCGCGAGGCCGTCGAGCACGTCGAAATCGCACAACCCCATGGCCCACAGCCCCGCGCGACGGGCCTCGAAAGCCAGCAGCGACGGGGACGAGCCCGAGGCGTTATAGGAAAAGAAGGAGTGGGCGTGCATGTTCACGTTCCCGCCGGCGGGCGGGAAGGCCGTGGAGGCGGCCAGGGCGCGAAGCGCCTGCTCGCGATCCTTGGCCGAAAAGGCGGTCAGCCGCCGGATCTGCTCGTTGGCGTCGCTCATGAGGGCTCCCCGAAGTAAATCATGGCCTTGATGACCCCGTCGGCATAGCGGTCGACCAGGTCGAACGCCTCCTGGGTTTTGGCGAACGGGAACCGGTGCGTGATCATGAAGGCGGGCTTCAGGCGGCCCGAGGCCACGCCGTCGATCGTCTCATGCACCTTCTCGTTCTGCCGGCGCACATTCTGGATGCGGATCTCGCGGCGGCGGAGCAGGTCGATTTCGAAGGTGACCCGGTCCACGGCCGGAATGCCCACCAGCATCAGGATGCCGCCCGGCTTGAGCATTCGGATGCCCTGGTCCAGCGCGGCCTGCTGGCCGCAGCACTCGAAGACCACATCCAGCAGGAGCGGCTCGGCCTGGGTGACGGCCGCCACCACATCCTCGCGGTCGGGGTTTCCGGTCCACCCCGCGCCGGCCGACTTGGCCGCCTTCAGGCGTGCGTCGATCTTGTCGGTCACATAGAACGCCTTCGCGCCCTGCGCCTGGGCGGCCAGCATGATGCTGAGGCCGATGGGGCCCGCGCCCAGGATGCCGACCGTGCAGCCCTTGAGGTCGCGCGACTGGGAGGCGGCGTAGACGCCGATGGCCAGGGGTTCGATGAGGGCGGCCATCTCGTCGGACATCCCGTCGGGTACCTTGACGCAGGATTGGGCGGGCATCACGATCCGCTCCGACAGGCAGCCTTCGGCCTGGCCGGGGCAGCCGAGGAACTTCAGGTGGCGGCAGGTGTGGAAGCGGCCGACGAGGCACTGGTCGCAGGCGCCGCACCACATGGCGGGATCCACGGCCACCCGGTCGCCCGGCTTGAAGTTCTTGACCGCCTTGCCGACCTTTTCGACCACGGCGGCGCATTCGTGTCCCACCCGGAACGGATACTGCACCACCTGGCTGCCAATTTTTCCCTCCGTATAGTAATGAATATCCGAGCCGCACACGCCGATGGCGGTCAGGCGGAGCAACATATCGGTGTCTTTGGCGAGGACGGGATCGGGCACGTCCATCGTCTCCATCCGCCGAATACCGGTCAGGGCAATCGCTTTCATGAAATCTCCGGGTTAAACCTCTCTGTATACTAAAGCAAAAAGGAGATTTCAAATCTCAATTTTGGGTTGGCGGCGGGTTTACCAGCGGGGGCTCGGCGTTCCGGCCGGACTCTGGCGGGCGCTTTTCCGCCCTGAGGGGCGACGGCTGGATGAGCCGGGACCATTATTCCACGTCTCATCGCCGTCGCCCCTCATCATCGGAAAATCGCCTCGCCATATTCCGGCTGACGGAACGCCGAACCCG
>CAIKKV010000589.1 GCA_903828035.1 uncultured bacterium | reverse complement strand
TGGAAGAGGCGGGCGGGCGACAGAATCTGGAGCTGAACGAAAACGGGGGGAATGACGGGGATTATTTCCGCAACAAGGCCGTGCCGGTCTTCATCAGCGACACGGTGCCGAACAACCTGAGCTATTCCGGAAGCACTCCGGGATGGAATATTATCGGGATTTCAAAACCCTCCGACTTTATGACGTTCACCGTGGCGAGCGACAAGCCGGTGGAGGAGCCGTAGCCGCCGGCCTACTGGTAGTAGACGCTGAGAACGTCCACATCGCCCAGGTCGAGCGTAGCGGTTGACGTGAAGCCGCCTGCCGGATCCGCCGTGTGCGCAAACGTCAAGGGGCCCCCGCGGGCCGATACCACGCGCGCGGGCTCCCGCTCCGTGTGGAGGGTGATCGTCGTCCCCGCCTGCTCGAGGCCGCTCCAGTTGAGCAGCGTCACCGCCACGCCCCCTTCGCTGAACAAGGCGGGGGCGTCAATCAGCGGCCGGTCGACCGTGACCGGAGCCGCCACGCCCGCGGCCTTCACGGGCTCGAGGATCAGCCCGCGCCAGCCGGCCGAAAAGCCGGCCGGCAGCTTGTTGGATGTTTCGGTTGCGGACCGGCGGTAGCAGAGGCCCGGGTAGCCCGCGAAGCGCACCAGGCGTCCCTTTTTAAGGGCCTTCGAGGTCAGCGCCGGCGTGCCGTCCGCATACGCCGCCCGGATCTCGGCGCCCTTCACAATCAGCCGCTCGTGTTCGCCGTAGGACGGCAGCGCGTTTGTGCCGGCCGTGACGATGGCGCCCTCGGCCACGGCCCCGAGCGAGCCCGGAAGCGGGCGGAGGGGCAGCTCAGGCCGGGCCCCGGCGGCGTCGGTGAGTTTGCTCATGGGCTGATGATAGCGGTCAAACAGAGCGCTTCCCGCCGTCATGACCAGCGTGCCGCCATCCTTGACCCAGCGGAGCAGCCCCTCGGCCGCCTCTTCGGGCAGGTCGGGCGCAGTCAGGTAGATCACCTTGTATCCGGCCAGGCTCTTCTCCGTGCAGGCCTCCTCGTCGATGGCCTGGACGGGAATCGCGGAGTGTTGCAGGGCAAGGTGGAGCCCGTAGGTCTCCGACATATAGGCCATGTGCCAGCGAAAGAGGTCGCGATTCGTGACGTCCATCAGGCCGCCCGGGGTCTTGTTCTCCTCGAGGTCCCAGAGCTGCGCGCTCTGCGGCATGAGGATGGCCACTTGCGGCCGGCGCATCCGGCCGGGGTAGAGCAGCTCCTCCGCCCGCCCGACCAGCCCCATGCCCACGGAGAGAGGCTTGAAGACAGCGCGATTGTAGGAGTAGCAGTTTCCGGGGAAGTTGTATTCCGGGCCGAAGGTGAAGAACTTGATCGTCTTGGCGCCCTGCCCGACGAGGGCCAGGATCTTCTGGGCCATGCCGTCGGGCTTCTGGCCGGAGGTGCGCGGGATGATCAGGGCGCCGAACCCGACGCCGGACAGCTCGGCGGCGGAGCGCAGGCGCGTGGCGTAGAACGACCACTGGGGGGAGGCTGAGTCCTCGAACCAGTCTTCCGTGGTCATGCAGGTGCTGCCGCGCAGGCGGCCGAACTCCATCCAGTCGTGTTGGCCCATCGCCTTGTCGGGGTCCTGCCGCACCGGGTTGTTTCCCACCGAGCCGGGCTGATAATAGCGGCTTAGGAAGTTGTTGAAGTTAACCATGACCGGGAAGCCTTCGCCCAGTTCCGCCTCAAAGGCCCGCGTCACCTCGGAAAAGTAGCGCGAGGAGGCCCACGGAACAAAGCGGTTCGACCAGTAGAAGAGCCGGCGGCGGGGCAGGTCCTGGTAGTCGGCGCGGCCGATGAGGCGGACCTCCTCCCACGAGGCGCAGCCCAGCTCCTTCGGGCTCAGACCGCGATCCTTGAGATAGGCCTGGAAAGCGGCCAGGGCGGCGGGATCGGCGTTGAACGTCTTGTAGGTGCCGGGGTAGTACCAGCCCGGCTCGTCGCTGGTGACCCAGAAGGCGATCTCCTCCTTTTTCCAGCCGTCCTTCAGGGCGCCCGCCACCTGGCCCGCCGCGAAGGTCCGGAAGATCTCCTGCCGGTTGGTGGCGAAATGGAAGGCGTAGCCGGGCGGGCTGTAAACCGCGCCCCAGAGCTTGGAGATGCCCCCTTCGCGCACCACGGGGATGAAGGAGGCGGGAACGCCGTGCATGGCGTTGAAGCCCAGGCCGCAGAGGCGCTGGATGCCCTCCCGCCAGCAGACTGCATCGTTGTCGCCCCCGATGTAGCGGTCGCCGAAGATAATCCGCCTGGGCCGGTCGGCCGGCGGCAGCACGGCGTCCCGCATGTCGGGGTCGTACACGCGGCGGCCGTGTCCGGCGAGCGTGTCGACGTGGACCTTGGCGTCGATCCCGCGCCACAGGATGAGGCCGAGGGCGGGGCCCTGCAGCTCGGCCGGCATGCCGTTTGTCTCCTGCCCCTCGATCCGCGTTTCCACGCTCAGCGTGAGCAGGGGGGAGGGCGTCTTGACGGGCGCCACCGTGCAGCCGACCTTGTAGTCCCAGCGGTAGCCGCCGGGGGTGATGGCGATCTTGGCGCGGGACGACTCGACCCACGGGCTCCAGTCGGCGTTGGTGAAGGTTACCGGCGCTCCCTTGCCGAGCACCAGGCGGAATGCCTCGTCCGCGCCCGGCGCCTGTCCCCCGTTGTGCACCACTTTCACCCGGACCGCGAAATTGGACATTTCCGCCACGGGCTGGGGCGGCGTCTGCGCCAGAGCTGTTCCCGCGAGTAAAATCGCCGCCGCCATCATTGCAAATCGAGTCATGGATGAATCTCCCGTGATCATGCCGTGTGCAGCTCGGCGATTGGCACCCCCGGCGTGGTTCGAACACGCGACCGTCGGATTAGAAATCCGATGCTCTATCCAGCTGAGCTACGGGGGTAGGATTGAAATTGAGGCGTCCATCATAACAACCCGCCATGAGGCGAGGCAACACTCTTATCGCGTACTCGTATCGCGTCACCTTGCAGGTCCACGCCTGCAGCCGCGCGTAGCGGCACAGGTTGTC
>CAIKKV010000588.1 GCA_903828035.1 uncultured bacterium | reverse complement strand
CGCTATTCGCTATCCGCTATCCAACTCCCGCCCCTCGGATTCCGCCTGGGGAGATAAGATAGTCCGCTATTCGCTATCCGCTATCCAACTCCCGCCCCCCGGATTTCGCCTGGGGTGAGAGATCGCGCGATCGGACCCGCGCTCCCACCAGAGGGTCCGCGGCGCTCGCCCCTCCGTCCGCTGGGCGCAACCGGGGTCCCTTAAGTCGCTTTTGTCGTTTTCGCCCCTTCCTTTTTCCATCAATTTCGGCGTTAATCCCGCGTTAAACTGTTGACAGTGCTTTCCTTAGAAAGCTATTCTAATCCTATTTGCGACATGACTTTTCAGGAGGAAGTCCATGGCTGATACTGTCACGCCGGCTGAAGCCCGTTATTATTCCCCGCCTTCCTGGCTGATTGGCGCGGGCGCGGCCCTGGTTGCCTTTGTCGTCTACCTGCTCACGAGCGGAGCCATCGCCTTTCCGGGCCGCTCCATCACCATCCTGGTGGATTACGCGGGCGTCAAGGGCACGCAGCCCCTGCTGTACCCGCTTTACCAGGCCCTGGTGGGGCTGTTTGCCCATCTGCCCGTGTTCAGCCTGCCCGCGAAGATCGGGCTGCTGAGCTCCTGTTTCGCCTGGGGGGGGCTGACCCTCCTGTTCAGCATCATGACTAACCTGGTCTACCGGGCCATCGAGGAGGAGATGCCCGTCAAGACCCGCTGGGTGGCGGCGCTGACGGCCGGCCTCGTGGCCGTGGCCTTCCTGGCCTTCTGCAAGCCCTTCTGGTACGCGGCCAACCGGGCCGATTACGCCTGCTTCCACCTGCTGCTGCTGCTGGCCATCACCCGGCTCTTCTTTTACTGGCAGGACCATCCGCAGCGGGACTGGGTGCTGGCGCTCTTCGCCCTGTGCTATGGGCTGGGCACCGCCGAGTTCGCCACGTTCATCATCTTCGCCCCTGTTTTCGGCATGACCATCCTGGTGCTGCTGGCCATCTCCGGGCGGCTGAACACCGCCCGCGTCCTGATGATGGCCTTCTGCGCGCTCCTCGGCCTCGGCTTGTATATCGGGATGGCCTGGCGGTATGCGCACGCGCCCCTTGTCGCCACGCAGGCGACCAGCGTGGCGGGCGCCCTGCTGTTCATCGTGAAGGCGCAGCTGAACCTGATCATGCGCAGCCTGCCCACCGTGGGCTGGCTCATCGTGGGCGTCACGACGTTCATCCCCTGGATCATCCTGGTCCCGCTCCACCGCCGCGGGCTGCGCAGCGAGACGGGCTGGAGCTTCATCAGCCTGCACCTGATCTTCACGGCGCTGCTCTTCGCCCTGCTGTTCGACTTCATCCTCTCCCCCTGGCGCGTGCTGGGCGAGGTGAACCTGCTCGTGACGCCCTACCTCTGCGCGGCCATGGTGTTCGGCTATCTCGCCGCGTTCTGGATCGTGGAGGAGCACAATCCCTGGGTCAAGGGCAAGGACGGCCGCCTGGACATCTTCCGCAAGCGCCTGTGCCGGACCCTGGCCATTGCGATCGCGGTGCTGTCCCTCGCGCCGATGGCGCTGAACTTCAGGGCCGGCAACGTGCGCCAGGCCCGCGTGTTCGACGTGCTGGCCCGGGACATCATCAAGGCCATGGGCGAGCGCAAGTGGCTGGTCACCGACGGCTCGCTGGACAATCATCTCCTGCTCGCCTCCAAGGAGATGAAGAAGGACCTCCGCCTGATGGATATGAGCCGCGGCGAGGATAAGCGCCACATGCGCGAAATTTCCGCGCAGTTCGACCAGACCCGCCTGAAAAACCAGGCGGAGCTGGGGCTGGTCCCGTTCATCCAGGAGTGGATGCGGGTCGATCCGGAGGTGGACAAGAAGCTGGCGCTGATGGTCCTGCCGGATCTCTGGTATGGCGCGGACCACACGCCGGTTCCCTTCGGCATGGTTTTCCTGGGCGTGCCCGAGACCACCACGATGAACCTGGACGCCCTGCGGGTGCAGGACCGGAAGATCTGGGCCGACTCGCAGAAGATGGCGCCGGGAAAGGGAACGCCCATCGTGATGAACATGTGGGGGTCGTTCAACCGCCAGATGAGCATGATGGCCAACAACCTGGGCGTGCTGCTGGAGGACGCCTCCAAGCCCCAGGAGGCGTACGCCACCTACGGCCTGTCGCGCAGCATGGAGTCGAACAACCTGAGCGCCCTGCTCAACCAGTTCGCCATGATCAAGGCCGGGTACGCCGCGCCCGATGCCAAGGCCGTCACCAACCAGCTGGCGGCCATGGAGGTCGGCATCCTGGACAACTTCAACGTGTGGCGCCTGTCGCGGTATTACGGGTATGTGCGCGCGCCGGAGGCCTTCGCGGCCATGGGCTGGACGTGGGCCCTCTCCGGGTATCCCGGCCTGGCCGTCTCCGGGCTCAAGCGGGCGCTCTCCCTGTCCAAGGACGCCCAGGTTTCGGACGATGTGGACATGGCCCTGGCCTCGATCTACATGACGCAGGGGCTGCCCGAGGAGAGCCGCAAGATCTTCACCCGGATGCTGGAGAAGGACCGGATGGACGTCCGGGCCCTGCTGGGCATGGCGGAGCTGGCCCTGCGCTGGCGCAAGCCGGAGGAGGCGAAGCAGTATGTCGAGCGCGCGGAGCAGGCCGGCGCGACCCGGGCCGAAGTGGCCCAGGCGTGGGCGCTGTACCACATGGCCGTGGGCGAGAACGCCAAGGCCCGGATCTTCCTGGAGGAGCTGGTGGCCACCTACAGCGGCATGACGACGCCCTGGCACATGCTGGCCAACGTCCTGCTGGTGCAGAAGGATGCGAAGGCCCTCGAGAGCCTGGCCAAGCAGATCAAGGAGCTGCCGCGCCAGGACTTCCACACCTGCCGGGCCCTGGCCATCGCGGCGGCCATGAAGAACGACGGCGCGGCCATGCGCGACTACCTGGAGCAGGCGCTGCAGTATAAGCCGCGCGACATCGGCACGCTCGTGCTGCTGCTGCACATGGACATGAAGGACGCCCGCCTGGACCTGGCCGAGCAGCATGCGCTGGAGCTGCTGCGGGCGCGGCCCGAGCATCCGTACGGCAACTTCGTCATGGGCACGCTGCAGATGAAGCGGCGGGAGTACAAGCTGGCCGAGGATTCCCTGAACCGCAGCATCTCGGAGCAGCGGACCCCGGAGACGCTGAACGACCTGGCCTGGGCCGTGCTGATGGGCGGCCGCTCGGGCGAGGCCGAGTCGCTGGCCAAGGAGGCGCTCTCCCGGAACAACCAGCTCAGCGCCGCGTGGGACACGCTGGGCATGTCCTATCTGAAACAGGGCAAGCTGGACGAGGCCCGCCAGGCCCTGCAGCAGGCGTTGAACATCGTGCCGAACCTGCCCGAGTTCCAGGTCCACCTGGCCGAGGTCGAGATGTCGGCCAGGAATTACAAGAGCGCCGACGAGCTGCTGCAGAAGGCCACGCCCAACGCCGACCGGATGTGGACGGAAGAGCGCGAAAAGCTCCAGCGCCTCTCGCGCGAACTGCGCGAAGCCATGCAGAAGTAAGAAGGGCTCGCGGCGCTCGCCCCTCCCGGAAGAGGAACCACGAAACACGCGGAATACCCGAAACAAAAATGATGTAGTTAATAATGGTTTGGGAGGGCGAGGTTCCACCCGAGCCTCATTCCGATGGGATGCGCATGGAGGCCGGGGTGTAACCCGG
>CAIKKV010000587.1 GCA_903828035.1 uncultured bacterium | reverse complement strand
ACCCTTGGCCGCTGTGCCACCACGCCGCCCAGAACCACGGCGGCACATCCGGCGTTAGCCACCACGTCTGCCTCTACGCCACTGTCCTCGGTTTTCATCTGTCCTCCTGTGTTACTGCCACCGGCTGGTCCAGCCGGATAAAGACGCCGCCGGCCCGGACCAACCTGCTGGTAATCGACTGACCGGCCTCACCGTACCGCAGGGCCAGCTCGGCCGGCCCGAGGTTGGATGTGATTATGGTCGGCAGGCGCAGCCTCCAGACCCGGCTGTCGACCACGTCGAACAGCGCGTTGCCCCACTCGCCACAGGGGAATTTGTCGATGTCGTCGATCACGGCGAGCCAACACGTCGAGATATGGTGGCGCTGCTGGGCACAGCTGACCCCGAGGTCCTCGTCTTGCCGACGGAACCTCTGGACCAGCTGGGCGCCTGTGACGAACGCCAGGTTATCCGCGGTCCCGGCTAGGGCGGCGTCCTCATACAAGGCCCGGTCTGAGAGGCCTGGCGCCAACTGGTTCCAGACGCAGGAGGCCAACATGGTCTTCCCTGACCCCTGTGAGCCGAAGATGTATAGGGGCCTGCCGACGCCGCAACGAGCGTCATCGACGTAGTCCTGGGCCGCAGCCCTGGCCTTGCCGTGCTCCAGGGAGCCGCAGCGGTAATCGCTGAGCCCAATGCCCCTGAAGGGCTCCGGGATCTGCAGGCCACACCATCGGGCTCTTTCAGAATAGAACCGAGTTAAGTTGCCGCTTCCTTCATTCATTGTTCTTCTTCCCTTGGTTGTACTTGTTTATGCTTATTCTGTAGGGTGGCAGCATCGTGGCAACATCGTGTCATTGTCGTGGCACTGTCGTGTCAGTTAGCGTGACACCCGGCTTACCGAATGCCGGATTCGCTCCTTCATTACCGTCGTAGTGGCAGACCCTTACAACGGTTGCAATAGGCTTCCCTGTGGGGTCATCTATCGGGACACGGCGGGATCCACCACGGCCATCACTGACCACCGTGACGGTTCTAATCAAGCCGTCCTGCTCAAGCCTGATGAGCCAACGCCAGGCCGCCTTCTTGTCGAGGCCCCATCGATTCCCCAGCGTGGTCAGCGAAGTCAGAACCTCACCGCGTTGGATCACGACCGGTATCCTGGTGCCCGGCGCCTGCAGCCTGGTCTCCATGATCGCCGCCATTTCGTACAGGCTGAGCAACCTACCCAGGGCCTCGAAGTCCCGGCTCTGATAAGCCGCGGACTCGAAGACCCGGCGCCCCACGCTGACGTAGCCACGATTGCCATGGTATAACCGCGTACCACAACCAGCGCCGTCATCGTCACGGTCAGCCACGGCGGGCTCCGTGCATGCCGGATCGCAGTTCACATAGACGGGCTCGGCAACACCTTCCGATGCCGGCATAACAAAGCCCTCTGCAGCCATGACCTCCAGACGCAGTGATGCCAGGCTTACCAGTCTGAAGACCTCCTGGTCGGCAAAACACCCGTGGCGATCCTTTACCACAGCCAGGGTCCGCAACTCATTGGCGACACGGGTGCCCAACGTCACGACAACCGAGGAGGCCTGCGCCTTACCGGCCGTGAACGCCAGGTCCTCGACATCAATGATCTCCGCCGCCGCTGACCCACGGCGAGCCTGCGAGGTCGCGATGATGCAGGCCTGGCTCTGCTGCGCGGCCGTGGCGATGCCGGCGTAGTCCTCGTTGAACGCGATGGGGCCCAGCAATCCGCAGAGCCGATCCACGCCATCCAGCACGATAAGATCGACGGGGCCTGCAGCCACCGAGGTACTTATCGTACTCTGCAAGGATCTGAAGCCCGACAGATCGGTATGGTCAACGACCAGCCAGCGCCGCTCTATCTTGAGATGCCTAACAGCCTGGCTAACAAAGTCGGCATCGAGATCCTCGGGACTGCGGTTGAACAGCATGGCGACCAAGCGCTCGTTCACAGCCCACTCCGGCATGTCGAAATTCACCCAGACCACACGGCCGCCACGTGCGATCACGCTGGCGCAGCAGTTCGACGCCAACATGCTTTTGCCGACACCGGTCGGCGCCGCGATCGTTACCAGCTCGCCCCTCGTAGTCAGCTTGGCGTACAGCAAAACGCTCGACGCGCCGTACCCCGGGTTCTGGGTTGGTGACGACAGCAGCGCCAGGGCTTCCAGCGTATGCACGGTGCTCAATGCGGCACCTCTAACGGTGTGATCCGGCGCTCGCCATCGACGAAGCTGATGGCAATCACGTTCTTGCCCACCAGCTTCGTCAAGGCCTTGCCGACCCGGCGCGGCGTGATGTTGCAGTTGTTGGCCAGATGGCGGTCGCAGGCGTAACAAAAGCCTTTGAGTTTGGCCAGCTGCACCACAGCGCCGTACACCAACCTGGGCGTCATGCCCAACTTGACGCCGCCAACCTTGGCCGGCACGTAGACGCCCCGCTGCTTCCGCTGGACGGCATGGATCGCCGCCGCACCTTCGGGCACCTGCAGTGCAGGCTCCAACCCGCCCGCCATCTTGAATTTGTT
>CAIKKV010000586.1 GCA_903828035.1 uncultured bacterium | reverse complement strand
TCTTCCGGAGGGCGGAGCCGGGCAGCAGACGAAGCGTCGCTACCCGGCAAGCTGCTGCGACGCCTGATGAACCAATCCGGTTACTTCGTTACATGCTTCACGAACGCCGCGCGGAGCACGCCAAGGCCTTCGAGGAGGGCTTCCTTCGTGATGCACAGGGGCGGGGCGATCTTGACGGTGGCGCCGCCGAAGCCGACGGGCGCGAACATCAGCAGGCCGCTCTGGTAGCAGGTGTTGACGATCTCCCAGGCCAGGTCGCCGTCGGGCTCCTTGGTGCCCGGCTTGACGATGTGCAGGCCGGCCACGAGCCCGGCGCCGTGGCGGGCGCCGATGATGGCCGGGTAGTCGGCTTTGAGCTTGTCGAGCTCCTTCTGGAGAACGGCGCCGACCTTGGCGGAGTTCTGGACCAGCTTCTCGTTGATCAGGACGTTGATGTTGGCCAGGGCGGCGGCGGAGCAGACGGGGTTGCCGGAGTGCGTGCTGGTCATCTCGTTGGGGCCGTAGATGTCCATGACCGCCTCGCGGCCGACCACGGCGCTGATGGGCAGCGAGGAGCTGATGCCCTTGCCGCAGCAGAAGAGGTCGGGCGTCACGCCGTAGAGCTGGAAGCCGAACATGGTGCCGCAGCGGCCGAAGCCGGCCTGGACCTCGTCGAAGGTCAGCAGGGCCTTGTTCTTGTCGCACCACGCGCGCAGCTGCTTGGCGTACGTCTTGGGCAGGAAGCTGGTGCCGCCGCCCTGGTAGGTTTCCACCACCACGCCGGCCACCTGGGCCGGCTTGACGCCCTTGGCCTTCAGCGTCTTCTCGAAGAGCGAGAAGTCGGTGTTCTCGGTGCGGAAGCCGTCGGGGAAGGGGATCTGGACGATCTCGGGGTCGAGGTTCTTGATCCAGGCCTTGCCGGCCGGAATGCCGCCGATCTGCTGGGAGCCGAGGGTGCGGCCGTGGAAGGCCCGCTCGAAGGAGACGATGACGGACTTCGTGTCGCCGTAGGTGCGGCGGCCGTAGGTGCGCATGAGCTTGATGGCGCACTCGAGCGTCTCCGAGCCCGTGCTGAGCAGGAACACCTTGTTCAGGCCGCGGGGGGCGATGGAGAGGATCTTCTGCGTGAGCTGGATGCGGGGCTCGTTGGGGAAGCAGTAGGTGGTGAGCAGCTTCTTGGCCTGGTCGGTGACGGCCTTCACGATGGCGGGATGGCCGTGGCCGGCGTTGGTGATCAGCACGCCGGAGGAGAAGTCGAGCCACTTGTTGCCGTACGCGTCGAAGACGCTGAAGCCGCGGGCGGTGTCCCAGATCAGGGCCGGCTGGCCGCGCATGCTGATCGGCTCGGCCTTGCGGAGCTTCTTGACCTCGGCGATGGTCTGCTTGTTGGGAAGGACGCCCTGGATGCGGCGGTACTTGGTTTTGACGGTCGGGACGCGGGTGGGGGTCAGCGGGAATTCCTTGGCCATGACATGATCTCCGGTGGGGGTTAAAACGAGGGTGAATTAATAGGTTTTGAAATGGACGCCGGCGACGGGGCCGTAGGTGATCTCCACCTCGCGGCCGCCGTTGAGGATGGACAGCCGGCCGGCCTCCATGACCAGCTCGTTGAACGCGCTGTTCCGGGGGGTGGCCATGATGCCCTCCTCGTCGACCTTGCGGATGAACGCCTGCCGGGCCTGCAGCGTGGGCTGGGCGCGGCACTCGTTGATCTTCTGGACGATGTAGGCGACCGAGCGGTAGCCGTAGCCGGTGGGGGTCAGCCCCTCGCCGCCGAGGTCGAGGAACTGGAAGTAGGTCGGGTTCGGCTGGTTGAACTGCGTGTCGCCCGGGCTCGTGCCCTTGGCCGTGTAGGCGTGTTCGACGCCGCGGAACTGGTCGTTGTGGCTGACCATGGTGCCGAGCTTGCCGTTGGAGCCGAAGAGGCGCATGCCCTGGTAGTTGCCGCCGGGCCCCTCGTCGGGATAGCTCAGCGAGTTCTGGACGTTCAGCACGGCGCCGTTCTCCCAGAGCACGCGGCCGTCGGTCCACAGGTAGCCGTCCTTGCCGTTCGGGTACGGGTCCTTGATGCCGTAGACCGAGACGCTGACGGGCTTCAGGCCGGTGAGGAAGTGGACCAGGTCGATGTAGTGGCAGGCGATGTAGGAGAAGGCGTCGGAGTTCTCGCACGTGCACCAGTTCTGGAAGTTCGAGTGGCGGTAGTACCAGCACTCGTGAAGGTCCGCGTGGCCGAGCTTGAACTCGCCGAACTTGCCCTCGCGCCAGAGGCGGCGCTCGATGATGTTGATGTCGTCGAAGCGCTTGTGGTACTCCACGCCCACCAGCAGCCCCTTTTCAAGGGCTTTCTCGCCGAGCTCCTCGGCCTGCGCGTGCTTGAGCACCAGCGGCTTCACGCAGCAGATGTGGTGCTCGTACTGGAGGGCAACCTGCAGGGTGCCGTAGTGGAGCTGGTCGGGCACGGCCACCACCACGATGCTGTTTTTCGGCAGCGCGGCGACCGTCTCCTTGAAGAGCTCCGGCATGTTTTTGGCCGGGTCCGTCTCCAGGGGCGGGTGCGCGATGAAGGACGAGCGGGGGAAGGCCTTTTTCAGCGTCTCGTCGTTGGCCAGGGTGCGCAGGGGCGCGCTGTTGAGGGCGCAGATGTGGATGTCGCCCACGATGCCCAGCCGCTGGAGCTGGTAAAAGGACGGCAGGATCTGGACCTGCGTGATCATGCCGCCGCCGACGATGCAAACCGAAACCTTGTCGCTCATGGCTATTCCTTTAAAAGATGACTGTTAAGATTATCGAATTCACCGAAGCGGATCAATCCCTTTATTACTCGTGCTATGAAGTTTACACTCCGTCATCCCGAGCGGAGTCCCGCTTCGGGATGGAGTCGAGGGATCTACGGCTTTTGCGGCTCAGGACGAGATCCCTTCGACTTCGCTCAGGGCGGGCTCCTCGACTACGCTTGGGATGACGAAATAGTCGTGTAATAATGCGCTTATCAGAAATTGTAGGTGAATATCAGATTTCGGCTATTGTGGAAGCAGTCCGATTTCTGCATGCTCAGGCTATTGCTAGTGTCAAAGTAATCAGAGGAGGGGGAAATATGAAACTCATTCGCGCAATTTTACTGTCGGGTTTAATGGCCGTCGCGGGCTTGTCGGCGCATGCCGCCAACTTCAGCGGATGGTCCAAGGCGATGCCGATCACGTTCGCGGGGTACAGCAAGGCTGAAACGCTGACGAACTTC
>CAIKKV010000585.1 GCA_903828035.1 uncultured bacterium | reverse complement strand
GGCCCGCCCAGGCCAAGTACACGGCCATCTGGGATGCCATCCGGTCGGCGGAATAGGCCGTCCGTCCAGCGGAGGGCGGAGTTCCACGACGCCTCTTATTGGCCGATCAGCTTCATGGCCACATTCATGGCGGGATCCAGGATATAGCTGGTCAGCCCGAAGAAAATGATTCCATACAGAATGAAAATGCCGTACCGCTCGATGCTCAAATAAGGCCCCACCCACTGCCGCGGAATCAGCCCCACGACAATACGGGATCCATCCAGGGGGGGAACGGGCAGCAGATTGAAAAGCCCCAGATAGACATTAATCATGAACAGATATTGGGCCAGGACGGCCCCCAGCGCGATGCCGGCAAAGGCGAAGCCCCAGAACAGCACGACCGAAACCAGGGCCAGGGCGAAGTTCGTAACCGGCCCCGCGGCTCCCGTCAGCATCATGCCCTTCAAGGGATCCCTGAAATAGGAGGGATTGAACGGCACCGGCTTGGCCCACCCCAGAATGGGCACATGCCCGCCCGATTTCATATTCATGTAGGCCAGCACCAGCGGCAACAGAATGGTGCCGAAGGGATCGATATGCACCAGGGGATTCAGCGACAGCCTGCCGCTCATGCGGGCGGTCGGATCGCCCAGCCGCCACGCCATGTACCCGTGGGCGATTTCGTGCAGGATAATGGATCCGAATACCAACACAAACTGAACGACCACGAGAATAACAATACTGGGATCCATGCCTGCTCCTTTAATGCTTCAGCAGTTCGTTGAGGCTTCCCATCCGGTAGCCCTGCAGATCGAGCGTGACGTACTTCACGCCCGCCTTCTTCAGCGCGGCCACGATCGACTCGCGCTGCGCGACGGCCTTCTCCAGCTCGGCCGGCGGCACCTCGATGCGGCCGATCTCGCCGTGGAGCCGGACGCGGAAATTGGTGAAGCCCAGCCCGGCCAGCGCCTTCTCGCTCTCCTCCACCACCGAGAGATTCTCCGGCGTGATCGGGGTCCCGTACGGAATCCGCGAGGTCAGGCAGGCCGTGGCGGGCTTGTCGGCCGTGGGCAGGCCCAGCGCCCGCGAGGCGGCCCGGATATCCGCCTTGGTGAATCCCAGCTCCTGCAGCGGCCGCTTGATGCCAAACTCCGAGGCCGCGCGGGTGCCGGGCCGGTAGTCGCCGGCGTCGTCGGCGTTGCTGCCGTCCGCCAGGTCCGCCAGCCCCTCGCGGTCCGCCACTTTGCGCAGCGCGCCGTACAGCTCGGACTTGCAGTGGTAGCACCGGTCGGGCGGGTTGGCCGTAAAGACCGGATTGGCCATCTCGTCCGTGGAAATCACCTCGTGGCGCAGCTCGAACTTCTTGGCGAGGGCCTTCGCGTCCCGCAGGTCGGCGCGGGGAAACGAGGGCGAATCCGCCGTGACGGCCAGCGACTTCCCGCCCAGCACGCGCTTCGCCATCACCGCCAGGAAGGTGCTGTCCACGCCGCCGCTCCAGGCCACCAGCACGCCGCCCGTGCGGCTCACCAGCCACGCCTCCAGCTGCTGGATCTTCGGCTTCAGGTCTTCCGGCCATTTCACCGGAACCGTTTTCTTTGCGCTCATACGTCTCCTTTGATCCATCCGCCGCCCAGCACCTCGTCGCCGTCATAAAAAACGGCCGCCTGCCCGGGCGCCACTGCAAATTGAGGCTGATCGAAACCCACGCGCCAGGCCGCGCCTTCGCGCGTCAGGGCGGCGCCCACGCCGGCATGCCGGTACCGCAGGCGGACCTCGCACCGGAGCGGCTCCGCCGCCGGCTCGCCGCAGATCCAGCTGACGCCCTCCACGCGGCACGCATCGCGCTTGAGCTCGTCGTGGGAGCCCAGCACCACGGTTCCCGTCGCGGGCCGCAGCTCCTTCACATAAAGCCGCTCGGAGGAGGCGACGCCCAGCCCCTTGCGCTGGCCCACCGTGTAGTGGATCAACCCGCGGTGCTCCCCCAGGTGGCGCCCCTGCGCGTCCTCGATGGGCCCCGGCTGCAGGTCCTCCGCGGTGAAGAGCGGGTCGTAGTTGTCGCACTCGATGAAATCCTGGCTCTCCGGCTTGTCGGCATAGGCTTCGAACCCGGCCTCGCGGGCGAGCCGCTGGACCTCCGACTTTGCCAGCCCGCCCAGCGGGAAGAGGATCTGGCTGAGCTGCGCCTGGGTCAGGCGGGAGAGGAAATAGGACTGGTCCTTCGTCCGGTCCACGCCCCGCAGCAGGTGGAAGGGCCCCGCCGGCTCATCCCGGCGAACGCGGGCGTAATGGCCGGTGGCGAAATGATCGAAGGGAATCCCCAGGGTGCGCGCCTTCTCGAGGAGCAAGCCGAACTTCAGCCGCTGGTTGCAGACGACGCAGGGATTGGGGGTGCGGCCGGCGCGGTACTCGTCGCGGAAATAATCCAGCACGTCGCGGTTGTATTCCCCGGCCAGCGGAATCGTGTGGTGCGGAATGCCAAGCCGGCGCGCGGCTTCGCGGGCCGCCTCGAGGTCCTTGGCTTCGCCGGGGCCGAAGCAGCCGGAGCGGTTGGACTCCGGCAGCGGGACGGAGCCGTCCCAGATGGACATGGTCAGCCCGACGACCTCCCAGCCCTGCCGCTGGAGCAGCCAGGCCGTCACGGTGGAGTCCACTCCCCCGCTCATGCCCACCGCCACCCGCCCTTTGGTTGTCGCGCCCGTCATCAATGCCACCTGCTCCTGCTTCTGTTCGTGTGATGAAGGGCTCTATTTTATCGGGTTCCGGCCCGGATGGAAATGCTTTTATCCATGCGGAGCGGTTTGCGTTTGCGGCCGCCGTACGATGCGCGCGATTCCCGCGCATTGCCTCCGGGCTGGCCTTGCCGGATAAAGTCCGCCATGCTCACCGCGAGCGACGGGAACTTCTTTTGCAATTCGCCATCTTCAGTGACGCACAGG
>CAIKKV010000584.1 GCA_903828035.1 uncultured bacterium | reverse complement strand
TGAGCTCCAAAATCAGCTCGCGCATTTCCGCTAATCGAAACGCCGCAACGACAACGCCTTCGCGCGCCCGCGGCGCTGTCGCGCACGCTTGGGCGGCGCGCGATTGGGTTCCCACATGATGCCCGTCAAAATAAACCTGCGGGCATCTTTTCGGAAGCCATCTCGCGCGCCGCCCATGCGAACGACAGTGAGCGGGGCGCGCGAAGGCGTTGTCGTTGCGGCGTTTCGATCAGCGTTAACGGAAGAGGTGATTTTAGAGGCTCAGCCGCCTGAAGGCGGATCAGCCCGAAAGCACCCTTCCGTTAACGCCGAAACGCCGCAACAGCGCCGCGTAACCTCCCCCCTCGCCGCTGTCCGGACATGGAACCGCATTTTGTTCGCAATCGCTTGACAAAGGCGCATGGGTATCGTCATCTTATGAGATGTCTGATTTTCTCGAGTTCGAGGGCGTCTCCAAGCGCTTTGGCAGTGTCCAGGCCGTGGACCGCGTCTCCTTCGGCGTGCGGGCCGGCGAGTTCTTTTCGCTGCTCGGCCCCAGCGGCTGCGGCAAGACCACGCTGCTGCGCCTCCTGGCCGGATTCGAGCAGCCCGACGCCGGCCGCCTGCTCCTGGACGGGCGCGATATCACCGCGCTGCCGCCCCACCGCCGCCCCGTCAACACCGTGTTCCAGAACTACGCCCTCTTCCCCCACCTCACTGTCCGGGAAAACATCGCCTTCGGGCCCCGGACCGCGGGCTGGCCGAAGGAAAAAACCGACGACGCCGTGGCCGCCATGCTCGCCCTGACCCAGCTGAAGGACCAGGCCGGCCGCCGACCCACCCAGCTCAGCGGAGGCCAGAAGCAGCGCGTGGCCATCGCCCGCGCCCTCATCAACAAGCCGCGCGTGCTCCTGCTCGACGAGCCGCTCGCCGCGCTCGACCTCAAGCTCCGGCAGCACATGCTGCTGGAGCTCAACCGGATCCACGACGAGGTCGGCATCACGTTCCTTTACGTGACCCATGACCAGACCGAAGCCATGAGCCTGAGCGACCGGATGGCCGTCATGAATGCGGGCCGCGTGGAGCAGCTGGGGGTGCCCCGTGAATTGTACGATGCGCCCGCCACCGGCTTTGTGGCCTCCTTCATCGGGGACACCAACTTTTTCGACGGCTGCGTGACGCGGCTGGCCGAAACCGGGGGCCGGTGCCTGCTCCGCGTCGAGGGCCTTCCCGAGCTGACCTGCCGCAACCATGCGGACCGCCAGCCGGGCGATCGCGTCCGCCTCAGCATCCGCCCGGAGAAGCTGCGCCTGGGCCGGGCAGTCCCCCCGGACGGCTTCAACGCGTTCCAGGCCCGGATCGAGGATGTGATCTACATGGGCGCCCAGACCCGCTACCGGGTCCGGATCAACGATCACTGGCTGCTGATCTCCCACCCGCACGAGCAGGCGGGCCAGAAGCCCCCGGCCCGGGGCGAAGAGGTCTGGGTCTGGTTCCACGCGGATGACGGGCGCCTGCTCGACGCGGTGACCGGCGGCGGGGACGCCCATGACTGACGCGGCGGCCCGCCCCCCAACCCGCTCGTCGGAATACTGGATCACCGCCCCCTCGCTTCTCTGGCTGCTGATCCTGTTTGCCGTGCCCACGCTGATTGTCTTCGCCATTGCCTTCAAGCCGGCCGACCTGCAGGGCGGCATCGGCGCCGGCTGGACGCTGGCCACGCTGCGCAGCCTGGCCAACCCGGCCTATCCCGCCATTCTCTGGCGCACGCTGTGGATGAGCACGATCGCCACCCTCATCTGCCTGGTCCTCGCGATCCCGACCGGCTACGCCATCGCGCGCGCGGCCAAAGGCCTCCGGCGCACGCTCCTCCTGCTGGTGATCGTGCCCTTCTGGACCAGCTTCCTGGTCCGCATCTTCGCCTGGAAGCACATCCTCCACCCCGACGGGCCCGTGAAACAATTCCTGACCTTCCTGCACCTGGGCGATCCCTCCGCCCCCCTGCTCTACACTCCCGGCGCCGTGCTGCTGGTCATGGTTTACACCAGCCTGCCCTTCGCCATCCTGCCCATCTACGCGGGCGCCGAAAAGTTCGACTTCCACCTCCTGGAGGCCGCGCGCGACCTGGGGTGCAGCCGCGCGCAGGCGTTCCGCCGGGTCTTCCTGCCCGGCATCAGCCGCTCCCTGGTCACCGCCTTCCTGGTCACCTTCATTCCGGCCCTCGGCTCCTATGTCATCCCCGACGTCGTGGGCGGAACCGGCAGCGAAATGCTGGGCAACAAGATCGCCCAGCGCGTCTTCACGGACCGCAACCTGCCGCACGGCGCCGCCCTGGCCGCCCTGCTGACCCTGATGGTGCTGATCCCGCCCCTGCTGAGGCTGGCCATCCGGAGGCGGGAAGCATGAACCGCCGCAGCCGCACCCCGGCCGTCATCACCGCCGCCGTCCTCCTCTTCTTCCACCTGCCCGTGCTGGTCCTGGTGATCGACTCCTTCAACGCCTCCCGGTTCGCCGGGCGCTGGGGCGGCTGGTCGCTGACCTGGTACATCCGCCTGTTCCGGGAGCCCGCCATCTGGGACGCCCTGCGCAACACGCTGGTGGTGGCGTTCTCCGCCACCGTCGTGGCCACCCTCCTGGGCACGGCCGGCGCCTTCGCCCTGCACCGCTGGAAAACGAGGCTCCAGCAGGCGCACTACGCGCTGATCGTCACGCCGCTGGTGCTCCCCGAAATCCTGATGGGCATGAGCCTGCTGCTCTTCTTCGCCGCGATGAAGGTCGACCTCGGCCTCTTCACCATCTTCCTCGCCCACGTCACCTTCTGCCTCAGCTACGTGGCCATGGTCGTGCTGGCCCGGCTGCAGGACTTCGACTTCACCCTGATCGAGGCCGCCCACGACCTGGGCGCCACCGGGTGGACGGTCCTCCGGCGGGTGCTGCTGCCCCTGCTGGCCCCCGGCATCGCGGCGGGCGCCCTGCTCGCCTTCACCCTGTCCATCGACGACTTCGTCATCACCTTTTTCGTCTCCGGCAAGGGCTCCACCACCCTGCCCGTACTGGTCTACAGCCTGATCAAGCACGGCGCCACCCCCCTCATCAACGCCCTGTCCACCCTTCTCCTGGCCGCCACCGCCCTGCTGGTCTGGGCGGCCCAGCGGCTGCTGTCCGATTCGACCCCTGATTTGTGATTTGTAATTCCCCATGGCATTCTGTTATAAAAGCTGATTGATTATGCAAGACCTGCTCCTCCATCTGTTGCGCCTGCTCGGCATCGCCCTCATCGGCTATGCTACCATCCGCTTTTTCACGCGCCACTCCGCCCGCATCGCCGCGGCG
>CAIKKV010000583.1 GCA_903828035.1 uncultured bacterium | reverse complement strand
GGTTACTGCATGGGCGGCCCCCTCGTTGTGCGCACTGCCGCCGCGTTGCCCGACCGCATCGGAGCCGGCGCTTCGTTTCATGGCGGCGGCCTTGTCACCGACAAACCCGAAAGCCCCCACCTGCTGGCGCCCAAAATCAAGGCGCGGATGTATTTCGGGGTCGCGTCGAACGACGACTCGCGTCAACCCGAAGCCAAGGTGCAGCTCAAGGATGCGTTCGTCGCGGCCAAGGTCCCGGTCGAGGTCGAACTGTTCACCGCCGCTCTTCACGGCTGGTGCATCACGGACATGCCGGCCAGTCCGGCAGGGCCGATCTACAACCAGCCGGACGCCGAACGCGCCTGGGCCAAGCTCCTGGCCCTGTACAAGGCGTCGTTGACGTAGAGCTGGGTGCGCGGCCCGGCCTCATCGCCGGGAGCCATGCGGCACACAGCGAAGCTGAGGGGCAGCATCCTGCCACCGGCGAGTCCGAGTTGAAGCCATGGAGTCAAAGAGCCGCCCCGGTCTGCTGCCGATAAGCATCGTCATTCCGGCCTCGAATCGTCCTCGCCTCCTCGAGTTGATTCTCCCGACCTATCTCCGCCAGGGTTGCGCGGAACTGCTGGTGGTGGATGACGCGAGCGACCCTCCGCTCCGCCCCATCAGCACGGACAGGACAGGCACTGCCGTGCGCTGGATCAGGCTGGAGCAGAAGGTAAATGCTCCCGGAGCCCGCATGGCGGGCGTGCGCGCGGCCACGCAGCCCTGGATCTTCTTCGGTGAGGACGATGCGTTCCTGTCCGACGGTTGCGTCGCCGCCCTCTTTCGTCACGTGGAATCCGGTGCGTGCGACATCGCCGCTCCGCAACTGATCACGGTGAAGGACACGCCGGAGGAGATGGGCGAGCTGCCTGCAGGCCGTTTGGTACACCGGCCGGACGAGATTGTCGACATAGCGGCCATGCAGGTGGACTACCGCTATCAGCCCGCCACCCCGATACCGGTCCCATGGCTGCACGCGATGTCCCTGATGTCTCGAGACGTCGTGCTGCGGGTCGGCTTCGATCTGGCTTTCCGGGGGAACGCCTACCGCGAAGAGACCGACTTCTATCTCCGTGCCTGGCATGACGGTCAGAGGCTGGCTCTGGTACCGGCCCCGCCCGCACTGCATTACAAGGGTCCGCTCTGCACCAGCGGCGCCCGCGAGGCCCGCCGCTTGCCGTGGACCGAGTATTGGGTGCTAAGGAACAACTACTACTTCATGCGCAAGAACCAGGAGGCGTTGCGGAAGGCCGGCGCGGCGTCGCGTCCCCTATGGGGTACGGTGATTCTGATGGCTCTACGGGGCCGCTGGTACTGGCGGCGAGTATGGATCAAGCTGTTCGACCGGCAGCGGCCGGAGACCGCGATTCCCCTATAGCCGGTGGGGCAGCAGGCCGGCGTAGAGCCTCTCGAACGCCTCCGCCAGACGCCCCGGACGGCACCAGGCGTGCGCCCATTCGAGCGCGCCGCAACTGAGCCGGTCGCGTTCATCGGGATCCGAAAGCAGGCGGATCAGGGCGCTGGTGAACTCGGGATCCGATTCAGCGCGGTGGAAATGGACCCCGTCGCGGACTCCGAGTCCTTCCACCCCAAGGCTGGTGGCCACCACGGGCTTGGCC